>NZ_CAWPNJ010000095.1:0-14188 GCF_963889195.1 Calothrix sp. FACHB-168 | reverse complement strand
AGGCTAATGTTGCACTAGTGAACCACAACCTCGTTTTGGAGTACCATTTGGGAAAATATCATACTTTCATGCTTGGTTGTGGGATTTTCCCGTGATTGACTGACTTGAAAGGTTTATTTCTCCATTGTCTCCCTTGCCCTCCTTTTCCTCCTTCTCTTTCATGCATGACGATGAAAATTTTTTCATCGAGACTACCTTACCCCTAGTTTCCAGCTAACCCGATCTCAACTGTTAAAAAGGAACAAAAATATAAGTTATGATTCAACAGTTCCAGATTGCAAAAGGGGAAAACCAGACGTAACTTTTGCGCCAGCCAATTATCAAGTTTTGGCCTTGTGCGTCTTAGCTAACCTGTAGTGCATTCCCTATTGCTTCTGAATTTTATTGTAAGGAGTGTTAAGGTGACTGCCCACAGGTTCTCACAATTTATACAAGTAATAACTATAGTCTTTTTGGCTACTAGTGGTTTAGCTCTAGGCATATTTAAGAGTGGCTTAAACCATGAAGCAGGCATTAAAAAATCAACTCATAAAACTACCCAATCGGCAAAGACTTTACCACTAGCTAAAAACTTAATAGTAGAAGTACCCAAATCATTACAGGGAAAAGCTATTTATCACGCCCAGCTCAAACCAAATCAGAAATTCATTGCTTTGACATTTGATGATGGCCCTAGCCCCAAAAACACTGCACAAGTATTAGACATTTTAAAGAAAAATCAAGTCAAAGCTACATTTTTTGTCATTGGGGCAATGGTACAAGCTTATCCCCAAATTGCTAAACAAGTTGTAGCTGATGGTCACGAATTAGGTAACCATACTTGGCATCATTGGTATCGTCGCATGGATCTAGCAACAGCATCTAGTGAAATTGACAGCACAGCAGATGTTATCTATAAAACCACAGGCGTAAAAACTGCTTTATTTCGTCCACCTGGAGGCTACCTCAATAATGGATTAGCCGATTATGCCAAAAATCAGCATTACGCAGTTATGATGTGGTCAAGTCTTTGCGGTGATGCTGACCGTCATACACCATCGGTAGCCGGAATGGTCAACAATGTATTGAGAACCGCCAAACCGGGCGCAATTGTGCTACTACATGATGGCGGTGGTAACCGTTCTCGCACTGTGAAAGCTTTACCACAAATTATTGCTGGTCTGAAAGCTCAAGGTTATAAATTTGTAACGAGTTCAGAATTATTAGAAATCCAAGCCAAAGAACAAGCGACAGCCCTAAAAACTGTACCTGCTGTCAAAAAAGACGAAAATCAAAAGAATCAACCCCATCAACAATTATAGTTTGGGAAGAAAAAGCTTCTAGCAGGTCACTAGAAGCTTGTCAAACTATTGCTTGGTAATTGCAGTATATGCATTTCTCCCTCAGAGTCTCTTCTACTAGAAGCATTAGCCTTGAGGATTATGAACTGCATCTAAAGAAATGTGACAGTGTTAAAGTACGGCTCCTTTTGACTCTGGACAGCTTTAACGCGGTAAATTTGATTTAAGCACTTGATACTCCATCGCCGTAGAACAGCGAGGATTTTTGGGCTAATGACTGCGCTGTCAGGGACTTGCAACCCTTAATACTGACAAATGACTAATGACAGCCATCGCCAGTATTTTCATGGCATCGGCCTACTTATTAGTATTGATTTTTATGAAGCAGCTTTTGAGACACATAGATTATTCTGATATCTTTTATAGACATAATTACTACAAATGCAAGCTGTCTCATTAATGACATTGCAAGGATATTTTCATGCAATCTCAGAACGTACCAAATTATTTGCCGCAAGCAATTTTAGTGACACTTTTCTGTTGTTTACCATTTGGAATTGTAGCCATTGTTTATGCGGCACAAGTAAATACCAAATTGCAAGTGGGAGATTATGAAGGTGCAATGCAAGCTTCCAAAAGCGCCAAAACCTGGTGTTGGGTATCTTTTGGTTCAGCATTAGCTTTTTTCGTAATATATATCCTCTTCATCATTGTGCTTTCTTCGGCATCTCAAATAGGATAAAACTTTATTTATTAAATAAAACAAATGAACATAATTTCACATCGCTCATCTACTTTGCCTATAAAAACTTTGAAAGTGATAACTCTTACAGGAGTTCTCGTTATAGCTGCAATTATTTTATACTTTTTGAATCCCAGCAGTTCTGCAATTTATCCCCCCAGTCCATTTCGGGCTTTAACTGGGTTATATTGTCCTGGTTGTGGTACATTACGAGCCTTGCATCAATTACTGCACGGACATATACTCAAAGCTTTTGAGTTGAATCCTTTAATGATGGTAGCAATGCCATACTTGATTTATTCTTATGTATCTTACAGTGCGCCTGTAATTTTGGGTGTACAAGTTCCCCAGGTTTTCATCAAGCCTAACTGGATTTGGCTAATTTTGAAAATTATTCTGGTTTATTGGGTACTGAGAAATATTCCTGTTGCTCCTTTTTCTTGGTTAGCACCGTAAAATTTTGAATGTTGACTGTGAAATTAAAAAACTTCAATGTAGGGTGTGTTGTCGTGCAGCGCAACACACCATTAATAATGTAAATAATTCGAGGTATTGTAATTTCAACAATGACAGAAGAAAAAATATTATTTCAACCTAGTACTTTATGGCAAAGTGTTAAAGAACGGACTGAATATGCTTTAAATTGCGGTGCATTGCTGTCGATACCGACGGAGTTTGAGTTTGTTGAACAAGATGGGGTGAAATTTTTGGTGAGGATTTTATCTAATCTTGTGCGTAAGGATGCAGCTAAGAAGAAACAAACTCAACAATCTGCCGCAACTGGTAAAGATTTTAATCCTTTTTTACCCTATGATGAAGATTTATTTGTGGCGAATATTTCTGATACTCATGTCTGCATTTTAAATAAGTTTAATGTTGTTGACCATCATTTATTAATTATTACTCGCGCTTTTGCAGAACAAGAAAGCTTGCTCACCCACGAAGATTTTGCGGCGATGTGGGCTTGTTTGGCAGAATATGACGGTTTAGTGTTTTATAACGGCGGTCAGGTTGCAGGTGCAAGTCAACGACACAAACATTTGCAGATGGTTCCGTTACCGTTAACAACTGCGGGTGTAAGCGTACCGATTGAGCCTTTATTTAAAGCAGCGAAATTTGAGAATTTAATTGCTACTTTACCAGGTTTACCATTTAAACATGCTTTTGCTACCCTAGACCCCAGTTACTCAGCCACAACCACCCTAGAACTGTATCGCGACTTACTCCAAGCTGTAGGTATTATCGCCATCGACGATAACATGCAATCTGGGGCTTATAATTTATTAGCGACAAGAGAATGGATGTTAATCGTAGCGCGATCGCAAGAAGAATACCAAGGCATTTCTGTTAATTCTTTAGGATTTGCAGGTGCGTTACTAGTGCGCAATCAAGAACAAATGCAACTCCTCAAGCAGCAAGGGCCAATGAATATTTTAAAAAGTGTGGCGATACCCGTAACCCAAGGGTAGAAACAATATTTTTGTGTTAGCTTGGGCAGCATCAATATTACTTTATTCATGAAACTTTGCGCGCTTCGTATTGAGGAGTTTATTCCTGACTACGAACTTACCAACCTTGCAAAACAATAATCAATCACAACTGACATGGCGCGCGAAGCAACTCAAAAATCACCCCAGGAGATTTGTATGCAAGCCCTAGACCTAAAATGGATACGCGCCCAATTTCCCGCCCTCACGCAAACTATCAACGGTGAACCTGTAGTTTTTTGTGATGGCCCCGGTGGGACTCAAGTACCCGGTGCGGTGCTTGATGCTATCAGCGATTATTTAGTGAGGTCAAACGCCAATTCTCACGGGGTTTTCCCTACCAGCGTCCGCACAGATGCATTAATTAACGCAGCGCGGGCGGCTAGTGCCGATTTGCTAGGATGCCATAGTGATGAAATAGTATTTGGTGCTAATATGACCACCCTCACCTTTAGCATTAGCCGCGCTATTGGGAGAGAACTGCAAGCAGGTGATGAAATTATTGTGACGCGGCTTGACCATTACGCCAATGTTTCTTCTTGGTATGCTTTAGAAGAAAAGGGTGTAATTGTCAAGGTGGTAGATTTTCATAACGAAGATTGCACCTTAGATATGGCTGAATTGGAACGGTTGATTAATCCCCGGACAAAGTTAGTCGCTGTTGGCTTTGCTTCCAATGCAGTGGGGACAATCAACGATATCGCCGCCGTGGTTCGCCTCGCCCATGCGGTAGGGGCTTTAGTATTTGTTGATGCCGTTCATTACGTACCTCACGCACCAATTAACGTCCATGCTTTAGGTTGTGATTTCCTCGCTTGTTCGGCGTACAAGTTCTTTGGCCCCCATCTAGGGATTTTATATGGCAAGCGCGAACATTTGGCGCGCTTCACTCCGTATAAAGTTAGACCAGCGCCCGATGAAGTACCATCGCGTTGGGAAACAGGAACATTAAACTTTGAAGCCTTGGCGGGATTAGTTGCGGCGATTAACTATTTAACAAAGCTTGGCTGTCATGTTTCACCTTCCATTGATAGCGAATTAATTTCCGCTTTAATCGAAGCCGATAAAGAAGGTATCGAAAAATTCCACTGTCCCAGCTTTCTCACTACGCCAGAACAATCTGCAACCGCTATTACATCGGCTTATCATAGCCGTCGCGCTGCTTTAGTGGCGGCGATGTCAGCAATTCAACAATATGAAAGAGAATTAAGTTACAAATTAATTCCCGGATTGCTAGGGATTCCCGGTTTAGAGTTATATGGAATTACCAACCCAGAACGCTTTACTTCCCGCACTCCTACAGTAGGTTTTCGATTAGCGGGACAAACACCGGAAGCAGTTGCCAAAGCATTATGCGATCGCGGTATATTTGCATGGTATGGTCATTTTTATGCGATCGCTCTGACTGAAAAACTCGGCGTAGAAGCTACCGGCGGCTTAGTGCGGCTGGGATTCACCCACTACAACACAATGGAAGAAGTTGAACGAGTATTGCACGCTTTAAAAGAAATTGCCGTGTAATCATCAACCTCAAGTTATACCAATTTGCCAAAAGAATGGGACAAATTGTAGGGGCATGGCACTGCCTATTGGTGTCAACTTAACGTGAAACTCGCTTTGTAGCAAGGTTTTTGCCCTCACCCCCAACCCCTCGCTTACCCAATCAACCGCCGTCACCCTCGAAGGGTGCGGCTAATTGAACATGAGCTTACCTGCGTGGGCTAAGAAAATTTAGCCCACGCAGGTGGGCTTTGTAACGTTAGCCCCAGGCTTACAGCCTGCGGGCGGTACGTCGGGTAAGTGAGAGAACTTAAGTTGACACCTATGGGCACTGCCATGCCTTCTAAAATATTTAAATTGCCAACTTCTCACCGCGAATCGAATAATCTAACAACTCCATTGGGTGAATCACCGCAATATCCTTACCTTGCAAATGCAAATGCTTAGTAATCTGCAACGTACAGCCAGGATTAGCCGAAGCAATCAACTCCGCACCAGTATTCAGCAAATTCTGAACCTTTTGCTGTCCCAATTCTTCAGCAACTTCTGGTTGCAACATATTATAAACACCCGCACTGCCACAACATAAAGCTGCATCCAAAGGTTCTTTTAACTTCACCCCAGGAATTTGGCGCAATAACTGACGCGGTTGGACGCTAATTTTTTGTCCGTGTAACAAATGACAAGCATCTTGATAAACCAAATTCACAGGTTTATCGGTAATGGGTAACAGTTTCGCCGTTAACCCCACCGTTGCTAAAAACTCTTGGGCATCTTTCACCTTAGCTGCAAATTGCTGCGCTTTTTCCCGATATTCTGGGTCATCAGCTAAAATATGACCGTATTCTTTCAAAGTATGCCCACAACCAGCCGCATTGATAATTACGAAATCGACATCAGTCTTAGCGAAACTATCAATCATTTGTCTGGCTAAAGCCTTCGCCTGTTCGGTTTGTCCCTGATGTTCGGGAAGCGCCGCACAACAACCTTGAGATTGAGGAATGACAACTTCACAACCATTCGCCGTCAATACCCGCACCGTTGCTTCATTCACAGACGAGAAAAATAGCCGTTGTACGCATCCCAAAATCACCCCTACTCGATAACGCTTCTCACCTTTAGCAGGAATCACCGTCGGTAAATTATTTTGAAAAGTTTTCAGCGTAATTTCTGGCAGAATTGATTCCATAGCTGCCAACCGGGGCGAGATATTTTTGAGTACACCGGTAGCGCGCACTAATTTAGATAAACCCAACTTTTGATAAGCCATTAAAGGCACAAGTAATATTCTCAAAATATCGGGATTGGGAAATAGAGAAAATATCAATTTCCGCACCAAAGTATCTGGTAAACTGCGGGTATAATTGCGTTCTACTTGGTGACGAGTAGCCGAAATTAACTTGTCATATTGTACGCCAGAAGGGCAAGTTGTCACGCAAGCCAAACAACCCAAACAAGAATCAAAATGTTCTACAGTTGCCGTATTCAGGGCAATTTCTCCCTCATTAATTGCGTCCATTAAATAGATACGCCCTCTAGGAGAATCCATCTCTTTACCTAATACCCGATAACTCGGACAAGTAGAGAGACAAAATCCACAATGTACGCAACTATCAATTAACTTTGGTTCTGGTGGATGATTAGGATCAAACCCCTGTAGATTTTTCAAACTTGCTGTGTTATTAACAGAATTTTCGGAAATTTGCATATTATTCATTGGGCATGGGGCATGGGGCACTTGTACTGAGCGAAGTCGAAGTATTGGGCATTGGGCATTGGGGAGCTAGTGCGTTGCGGGGGTTCCCCCCCCGTTGTAGCAACTGGCGTCATTGGGACAAAGTCAAATAGAATTCTTAATTTTGAATTTTGCGGAAAGTTGCGTGCGGGGGTTCCCCCCGTTGAGCAAACTTTCCAAGACGAATTTTGAATTTTGAATTGTTCAAATCCCTCCCACAAATCGACCGGGGCTGAAAATATTTTTGCTATCAAATTGTGATTTAATCTTGCGCATTAATCCTAAAGCATTACCTTTATATCCCCACACATCTAATTTTTCTTTTACTGTTGATGGTGCTTCTAAAATCGACAAAAAACCATTGTTTACTTGACATATTTCTCGCAATTTTAAAACTTGCTTTTGTTGATTTAAACACAATAAACCCAAGCCGCTACTAAGGTGAATTATTCCTACTTCGACTTGAGTTAAAATCTCACAAGCCGCGCTTGGTAATACTCCTATTTTGCAAGTAATCGGCAAAGATGTGGCAACAGAATGCATTTGTTCTGGCAATCTCTGCCATAGATTAGCTTCATCTTCAGCTGGATATATTATCCCTTTTAATCCTAATTGTTGCCCAACTTCCCACAAACGGTTGGCTTGTTCGTTGACACTCTCGCTAATACTTTGAAACCGGGCGATTAATCCTAATCCTGTACCTAAACCAAGGTTAGATACCAACTTTGTCGATAATAAATCAGCTTGGGTGGGTGTTAACGCCGAACCGCGCAAAGTCTCCGCCGCTTGAGATATCATTTCAGCTGCGCCAGTTAATACCACTGTTGCCGATGCTTCTTGTTGGGGATAAACTCGAAATGTAACTTGGGTGATAATTCCCAATGAGCCGTAAGAACCGGTAAATAATTTCATCAAGTCATAACCGGCGACATTTTTCACCACTCTTCCCCCAGCTTTGGCAATTTCACCATCAGCACGGACAAAGCTAATCCCTAACAACTGATCTCTGACACTACCATAACGCTGTCTCAGAGAACCTGTATTCGCAGTAGCGACGATACCGCCAATTGTGGCAGAATCTGGTGCGGTGGGATCGAGGGCGAGAAATTGGCGAGATTTAGCTAAAATTTCTTGAAGATGGGAAAACTTCATCCCCGCTTCTACTGTCACCGTTAAATCACCTACGGCGTGTTCAATTAGCCGATTGATGCGTTCTGTACTTACTACCACATCAATGTTTTGTGCTAAACCGCCCCAGCTGAGTTTACTAGTACTACCACAGGGAAGGATACGCCAATTTTGTCGATCCGCTTGTGCAACAATGGCGGCTAGTTGTTCTTGGGTACGGGGGTAGACAAGACAACTGGGAGTTTTACCCACAGCCATTGCTTTTTGGATAGATTCTTTAAGCTTGGGTTCGAGATTTTCCCAAGGATAGACAGCATTTTCTTCATTAACGATAGATGCTAGATAAGATGCGATCGCATTCATCAGTTTATTTTTTACGCCTTATTTCTAATTTACTGGTTAAGTTACCGAAAAAATTGCTGAGTAATTTGACATCAGGGCACTCAGTTCTCTTAACAAAAAACCCTGACAAATGCAACCACAATCTTTGTTGCTATACGTAAATATTGTCACTAGATCGAGTGAAGTTATTAAATTTACTCTCATACTATTCGGATTTTCTAAGTAAAAATCCTGAAGCGATAATATTAATTATGACTTAAGCTGACTACAGGATAGTGTCATCAAAGAATTTATATTTTGTTAAATTTGGCAAATATAAACTCTAAGTGACGATAAAATGCATCTTTATTGAATCAGGGTAGCAATGTTATCAATTATGGTCATCAAGCATCTTTTAAGTCTGTTGGATTACAGCACATAAATCTACATAACCACAGTATCTTTATGGCTAATAAATTAGTAGGATGACTAGTTGGGTTATGAAATCATACTGAAGTAGGGCGATGATTTACCTATCAGGGTTGCGGTTGGTAATGCCTACAAATGCTATAAAAACTGAGATTTTTTTCCAAAATTAATTCAGATTGCTATATATCTAATACTGCCATGAGAATTGTAGCAGTCAAAATCTTTTCGCCTGCTTAATTGATTTGAAAACTGATTGCTGAGATTACTGACAATCTTGAAGTAGCAACATATCTCAATAATTCTTCTACAAAGAATCTAGTTAATAAGATTTTTACAATTTCTCCATGCTTAAAAAATTCACTAGATCATTGGTTCTAGTTATCAATATGTAATTTAGAAGTTGCCATTATGCGCGTCTTAGACTATGCCATTCAAAGCCATGTTTTGACTTTTGCTCCTCACACTTCATTACAAGACATTATGATTTGCATGGGGCAAGTAGGGGTATATGTATATATAGATAGTGGAGCGCTTGTTACTTCCCAGAAATTTCAAAGCGATCGCCGTCAAGTAAGAATGGTTGCAGGTAAAACAGCACCTACATTAAAAACTGTAGAAATTACGAAAATAAATCCCCAAAATTATCAATCTAAATTGCCTATCGATTGCATATATATAGTAGATAAATCGCAATTGTTAGGCATGTTAACAATTGTGGATATTATCCGGTTAATTAATTCGGGAATTAATTTAGCTACAGTTAAAGCTGTTGAAGTTATGCAGGAGCCTGTCATTACTTTAGAACGAGATTTTGATGCTAATAAAACACTATTTTTAATGCATCAATCTGCCATCCGTCAATTACCAATTGTCAACGAGCAAGGACAATTGTTAGGAATTATTACACCAGAAAGCCTAGCTGTTGGTTTACAAACAGAAGTAGCCAAACTCCAGGAAAGTTTACAATTAGAAATTGCCCAGCGTTGTGCATTAGAAATGAGCTTTAAAAAAGCTGAAGAAGATTCGGAAAAGCGCATTATACAAGCCAATGCGGAATTATTAAATCTTAATAAAAGATTACAGCAAAAAATCTGCGATCGCATCACGACTGAAGCACAACTTTTACAAACAACATCTGAACTCCAAGAAATTTTTCAAGCTTTTCCCGATTTATATCTTCGCCTCGATTATGATGGCACAATTCTGAGTCATTACACAAAAAATATTAGCGATTTTTATTTATTAACAACAGATTCTTTAGGAAAAAGAATTCAAGATATATTGCCAGAAAAGATTGGTTGTAAATTTATCGAAGCTCTTTTAACTGTTCAACATAAAAACGCTCTGGTAGATATTGAATATGAATTAGTTAAAGAGGATATAAATCAAACTTTTGAAGCCAGGTTATTACCATCAGTACGCCACCAGATTATCGCCATTATCCGCAATATATCTGAACGCAAGCAAGCTCAAGAAGCATTGCAAACAGCCAAAATAGAATTAGAAATTCGTGTTGAGGAAAGAACTAAAGAATTAAAAAATACTAATCACCGCTTAGTACAAGAAATCAGCGAACGTCAACGTGTAGAACAAGCACTGCGAGTTAGTGAAGATAGATATATTCGCGCGATTACAGCAGGAAAAGTTGGGATATGGGAATGGAATATTCAAACCAATAAAATTTATATAGATCCTAATTTACAAGCTATGCTTGGCTATACAGAGCAAGAAACACCTAAATATTACGATCACTGGTTAAAATTTGTCCATCCTGATGATGTTGAATTAGTAAAAAATGCTGTCACAGCTTATTTAGAAGGAGTCACATCTAAATACGAAATTGAACATCGGATGCTCAAAAAAGATGGTAGCTATATTTGGTTTTTAAGTCGGGGGATAATTCTGTGCAATCTCCAAAACAAAGAAAGTTTTATTGCTGGTTCTAATACTGATATTAGCGCTCATATCCAAGCAGAAAATCAACTTAAAATCTCCCTTAAAGAAAAAGAAATATTATTAAAAGAAATTCACCATCGAGTGAAAAATAATTTACAAATTATCTCTAGCTTATTAAGGTTGCAAACTAGATATATTAATGATGAACAAGCTTTAGAAGTGTTTCAAGATAGTCATAATCGAGTGCGAGCTATGGCGATAATTCACGAAATATTATATCAAGCTAATGATTTAACAAAAATTGAAGTTTCTGATTACATCCAAAGTATAGTTAATAATCTCTTACGTTCTTATGGAATTAATACAAAAATTCATATCCAAATGAATATTCAGAAAATTTCTTTAAAAATTGATACTGCAATTTATTGTGGATTAATTATTAATGAATTGGTATCCAATTCCATAAAATATGCTTTTGTCAATACTCAACAAGGTTCTATATGTATAGAATTAATCGAAACCTCACAAAATAATTACTCGTTAATCGTCAACGATAATGGCGTAGGTTTATCTAAAGATGTAGAAATATATAAACAAGAATCTCTCGGCTTGCAATTAGTTTGGAGTCTGGTAGATCAATTAGAAGGGAAAATAAATCTTGATAATTCTTCTGGCGCTAAATTTAGTATAACCTTCAGCGAACAAAACTAGGAGCAGATAACAATATGAAAGAAAAAATCCTGGTTGTTGAAAATGAAATCATTATTGCTGCTGATATTAAATCTTGCTTACAACAAGCAGGTTATATCGTTCCTGGAATTGCAGCTTATGGAGAACAAGCAATAGCCAAAGCAGAAGAATTTGCACCGGATTTGGTGTTGATGGATGTGATGTTGAAAGGTAAGATGAGTGGTATAGAAGCTGCTGCGGAAATTAATAATCGGTTTAATATACCAGTGATTTATTTAACCGCTTACTCCGATCAAAGTAATTTACAAAAGGCAAAAACTACACAGCCATTTGGCTATATACTGAAACCTTTTGAAGAAAATCAATTAATTACTACTATTGAAATTGCTTTGAACAAGCATCAAAAAGAAGTTGTGATGCGGGAAGCTTTAGAACAAGAGAAAGAACGCCAAAAAAGTAAAAGTCAATTTTTTTCGATGCTCAGTCATGAATTTCGTAATCCTTTAAATAGTATTTCTGTTTGTGCGGAATTACTGACAGATCATTCTCATCAATTAAATGCAGATAAAAAAGAGGAATATCTCAATCATATTCAAAAATCTGTACAGCATCTGGAAAATTTGTTAAATGATGTTTTGTTAATTGGTAAAGCAGAAATAGATAAAAATCAGTTTAAGCCTCAGCCAATAGATTTAGAAACATTTTGCCAAAATTTGGTAACAGATATTCAACTTGGTGCTAGTAGTAACCACAATATTATCTTTAAAGCTATAGGTAGTTACAGCATTACAAATAATCCCATAACTTCCCAAAATCCCCAATTAATCAGCGTGGATGAAAAAATGCTACGCCATATATTGACTAACTTATTGACTAATGCTGTGAAATATTCACCGCAAGGGGGTACAGTCAAGTTTGAAATTTTTTATGTTCCGGGAGAAATAATTTTTCGTATCCAGGATGAAGGTATTGGTATTCCTGCGGCGGATCAAGAAAATTTATTTACTTCATTTCAAAGAGGTAGTAATGTCGGTAATATCCCCGGTAATGGTTTAGGACTAGCAATTGTTAAACATTATGTAGAGTTACATGGTGGAGAGATATCTTTTGCTAGTAAGCAGGGAATTGGTACGACTTTTATTGTGAATTTGCCTGTTTAGTTAATAGAGACGCGATGAATCGCGTCTGTACAATTGTTATTTGTGAGGAAATGATTTTGCAATTTTGATTTGTGCTGGGCGGAGTTTTACCGCCCAGAGAAATAACTAAACTTTGACTGGTTGTTTACTGCTAGTAGATGAATAATAACTCGGACTATCTTCAAGTTTGGTTGGTGATTCGTATACTGTGATTAATCTGGCGCTGCGATTATGGGTTATATAGTTCCATACCCACTGAATTATTACTTTTAATTTGTTGTCAAATTCAATTAAAAAGTATGCATGTACGAATAACCAAAATATCCAAGCAAAGAAGCCTTTTAGCTTCATAAAGCCTAAATCTACAACCGCTAAATTCTGTCCGATAATAGCTAAACTGCCATGATTTGTATAGTTAAATGGTGACAGGGTATTGCCTTGTAATTTCTCTGCAATCAGGTTGGCTACATATTCTCCTTCTTGCTTGGCGACTGGTGCAACACCGGGTAAAGGTTTGCCGTCTTGATGAGAGAAGTTAGCTAAGTCACCAATTACAAAAATATTACTATGTCCTTTAATACTTAAGTCTGGTTCAACAATTACTCTACCTGCACGATCTAATTCTACACCTGTGCGTTCTGCTAAAACTTTACCCATTGGCGAGGCTTTAACGCCTGCTGCCCATAAGATTGTTTTAGCGGCAATTTCTCTGACGCTATCTCCTTGTTTAATAGTAACAATATCATTTTCAATATTGGTTACTAAGGTTTTTGTTTGCACCAAAACGCCTAATTCTTTGAGAGATTTTTCTGCTGTTTGTGATAATTCGGGGGCAAAAGGTGGGAGGATGCGATCTAAACCTTCTAAGAGGAGAATTCTGGTTTCTGATGTGTCGATGTTGCGAAAATCTGCTTTGAGGGTTTGATATGCTAATTCTGCGATCGCACCTGCTAATTCTACCCCGGTAGGGCCACCACCAACAATCACAAAGGTTAACCAAGCACGCCGTTTCTCGGCGTCGGTTTCTCTTTCTGCGGCTTCAAAGGCTGTAAAAATGCGGCTACGCATGGCGATTGCATCTTCTACAGTTTTTAACCCCGGTGCAAATTCTTCCCAGTCGTCTTTACCAAAGTAGGAATGTTTAGCGCCTGTAGCTACAATCAACGTATCGTAAGGTATGGCTTCATTCTCTAGGATGACTTTCTGTCCTTGGGGATCGATATCATTTACAGATCCTAGCAATACTTGAGTATTTTGGCTTTTACTCAATACCGATCGCAAGGGTGAGGAAATATCTGCTGGTGATAAATTACCTGTGGCTACTTGATATAACAGGGGTTGAAATAAATGAAAGTTGCGTTTATCAATCAGCGTCACATTTACAGGTGCTTTAGCAAGCGCTTTTGCTGCATGTAAACCACCAAAACCACCACCAATAATCACAACTTGATGGGGTGGTTGATTCTCACGTGAAATTTCCATAAGAAATGTTTCCTAACGTTACGAGGCTTGTAACTATTCTTCATAAATATGTATCAAACTTGGCCAAATCTTTTCTGTTCGCTTTGCACAGATGAAAAAATAGTAAAAGTAGCCAATGTTACGGTTAGGAGTCGTGTAAAAATAAGTTGAACAATTTAATATTTGTAGTGCGGGCATCTTGCCCGCGCGAGCAAGATGCTCGCACTACTTATTTTTACTTGATGACTTAGGTTTGAATCCCCTTCTGACTTGATCCTTCTAGCTTGAAAAATAGCTTAGGGCGGAGGTAGGCAGCAAGATATGTTGCTGTAGTTGGAAAAATTCGCTCTTCAGCAAGTAATTAACATCACTAGTAGTTG
>NZ_CAWPNJ010000094.1:0-14546 GCF_963889195.1 Calothrix sp. FACHB-168 | reverse complement strand
CCATCCCGAACTCAGAGGTGAAACGCTGCTGCGGCGACGATAGTTTGAGGGTTGCCTCCTGCTACAATAGCTCGATGCCAGGTCTATTCATAAACACAAAATGCCTCCTCTTGATATATTGAGGGGGCTTTTTGCTTATTGGGGGGTCAGTTTTAAATCTGAGGGTTTATATCCAAGTTTCTTACTGTTAAATATAAGATGTGGCTGATAATAATTTTCCCAGTAGCAACAATACTATTATTCGTTGGTTGGATGAGATAATCGCTTATTTTGACAATGGTGCAACCAGTGGTATTGTGGAAGGCGTTAATAATAAACTCAAGCTCATTAAACGCTCTGGTTACGGTTTTAGAAACTTTGAAAATTTCCGAATTAGGTGCTTATTGAGTTGGCATTTTAGCTGTTAGTTTAGCATAACAAGTCCTGAAGAACCTTTAACTTTTAGTTTTGAGTCAGTCCACATCGCCAGAACTTTAACGGCTTCTTTAATAACTTATAAAGCTGCTTGTTGTGAAACTGGTAATTGATTCATTGTTTACTTACCCAAACCTACCAATAATTTTGCTAAAGCCTGTACCATCTCTTGTTCGGAGACATCTTCTCCTCTCATCAGATGATGAACCGTACCAGTTAACACAGGTAACTCAGACTCGATCGCATCTTCTTTACCTTTGATATCGCTGTGAATAATTGCAACTATCCGCAATCCCAGAGATTCACAAAATTCTTGCCATTGGGGAATTTTCTCTTTGTTTCCAGATAAAATAACGGCGTGAGTCGCTTCTCGCATGATGACTCGATTTTCATCGGTGATTTGTCCCCCAACATCAATGATATTTAGAGGTGTGTTTGCAATCCGCACCCAACCCGCAGCTTTTTGTGCAAACTCTGGGGTAAACTTGGCTTTATACTCAGCTTTCAGTCTTGTTGCTAATTCTAAATCGCGCTGTGCGGCTTCTGAAAACCATGCACCTTCGCCATCAGGACAAGCAGTAATTACATAGGGATAAGGTGCGCCTTCAATGTTAGAAATTGCTTGCTTTAAACCTTCCCGCAGACATGATTTTCCCGATCGCGGAGGGCCACAAATTATAACTTTTGGGTTGATTTTATCTTTGTGTGGTTCGTCGGTTTCAATAAGTTCGCCTATTTTATAGGCTGGAGTATGGGAAACTGCTGTAATGAAAGTTTTATACCCTTTTCTGCCAATTTTGGGGTCGAAAATGGCGATCGCACTATAAAGATGAGATACTTTATGGGCGATTAGGTAACATACTGGTAGCGATGCTGGCCCATCGATTTTTAGCAACCTTCCACCCTTAACTTCTCCTGATTCTATCAATTCCTCTAAACGTGATGCTGCATCGCGAACTATTTGATCGCCGGAGGCTGGTGTACCAAATTTTACTTTTAAAACATCGCCTTCTATATTAATGTGGTAGGTACTCATACTTCTAGGTAGCCATTGCTTCCAGCTTTTAATTATTGGATACATCATACATGATGGAGGAAGAAGCTTCTTCCAAAAGGGTTTATGCTGGTAGCTGAAATTAACTAGGAAATTGTCTGGTGCAAATTTTTTCTGATGTTCCGCAAGTAGAATTGCTGCAATGGTTAGCACGAGGTTCTCTCAAGCAAAACCTGCTGCGCGCGATTCGATTGTGGGTATGGTTGCGCTCGCTTTATGGTGAAACTTCAGATCGCTTGCTGCTGGATGATAGTTTTACTTTTGCTGGCTGGAGGGATGCTTTTTTTAGTTCCACACACCCGAAAACAGATGTAATACCACAGTTACATGATGTTAATTGTGTTTGTGCAAAAACAACGGCGGAGTGGTTATTTAATAGCAAAACCGGAATTTCTCAATCGCAATGGAAGCGATCGCTCTTAACTCATCTTAGTATTTCTCATTCCGTAGGGGAAACAAAACCTTCGGTGGCGAAAAATCCTTGTTCTCTCAAATCAGAGTCTGATTTGGATGAACTACTCAAGCGGCGTTTATTTGCGGTAACTCGTCGTTCTCTACAAGCAGATTTAGAAATTTTAGAAGAATTAGGTTGGCTGAAATATCAACAGCAGCAATATCACAGAGTTAGTAATTTACCTTTTCGTCCGATGACGACAAATATAGAAGTAGCTTCTACCAAGATTAATAGTCATGAATTAAACTTTGTTAATCAAGAAGATTTAGCTGCGATCGCACAAAATCTCTCGCAGAAAATTGGTGGAATTCAGCGATTTTTCTTCAAACTTGATTATGTTATTCCTCGGACTACTATAGACTCTGTTGATGATTGGCAACATAAATTGAGAGAAATTTGGGGACAAATTCCTGTACCTGCAATTATTATTAATTACAACAGCGCTAGGTTAGGAAAATATGTAGAATGTTTCGTTTATCCAGTTTGTATATATTATGTGCAACGTGCAGTTTATCTTTGTGCTTTTGGCGAAAGTCCCGATCGCAATCATGACTGGTATAACTTTCGGTTAGACAGAATTGAAAATATTACGCCGATTGCATGGACAAATTCTGCAATTCCCAAAGTGCTACAACAGCGTTATCAAAAAGCAGATTTACCTCGTCCTGAAGAAATTGAAGCGCAAATGTCTAAAGCTTGGGGGTTTGATTTTTATTTAGAACCTCGGCTGATGTTATTACGATTTGAGAAAGAGTATCACGAACGCTATATTCGCAATACGTTTCGTCACGATACTTTTAAGGCGATCGCCTATTCCCAAGCTGAACGTTTAATTAAGCAAAACACACCGCCATCGCAACAGCAAGAATTACTGAAAATTCTGGCTGCACGTTCTTGTGATGATGCTTACTACCGTGTTTATTATCGACATGGAGATAATAATGTGAGTATGCGTTTACGCGCTTGGCGTCCAAAAGTTGAGGTGATTATGCCTTGGGATTTACGCCAAAGTATAGCGGCTGATGTTAGCAAAGAATTTCACCTTTATTATTATTAACTAAACTATGAATTCAGTAAAATTGACCGAAAAATTTGAAGCAGCGTTAGTTTATGCTAATCGTTTACATGCAGAACAAAGCCGAAAAATTAGCGGCGTTCCTTATATGACGCATTTAATGAGTGTAGCGGCTTTAGTATTAGAATCTGGGGGAAGTGAAGAAGAAGCGATCGCGGCTTTGTTACATGATAGTATCGAAGACCAAGGTGGTAAACCTACCCGCGAAGATGTTCGTCAACGTTTTGGCGATAGAGTTGTGGAAATAATTGATGGTTGTACAGAATGGGATAGTTTACCTAAACCACCTTGGCAAGAACGTAAAAATAGATATTTAGAAAATCTGCGTCATGCTTCTGCTTCTGTGCGCAGAGTATCTTTAGCCGATAAGTTGCATAATGCTAGATCGTTATTAATAGATTCGCGGATATATGGTGATATTGTTTGGAGTCATTTAAAAATTGGTAGAGAAAAAACTTTATGGTTTTATAAGTCGTTGCTGGAAGTTTATCGTGAAACTGGTGATGATTGGATGACAGATGAATTTGCCAGAATTGTGAGTCAATTAGCTGAGGAATAATTCGTAATTGAGTAGTTAGGCGATCGCTTTTTTTTGAAAATCATATATTTCTTGGGGTTGCATAAATGCGGGATGATTTATCTCACGCAGAGGCGCAGAGGCGCAGAGAGAATAATATCAATCCGCGTTTTGATATGTAATTAAGATTTTGGTAGGGGTGGGGTTTCCCCGCCCTTGTGTGGATTTCAATGTTAGGTTTTAGATTGCAGTTTGGTATGAGGAGTAGAAAATTTCAATAAATCAAAATTCATCCCCTAATTCAGCAATCCTATTTCTTTCAATCCCCTTGCGGGGTAATAGGTTGTTGAAACTAGATATTTGATGCAGGCATCTTTACCTTGAGCGATGTTTCAATCCCCTTGCGGGGTAATAGGTTGTTGAAACCATGGACTAAAGAGCAGAAAATTGAATTGATAATTGGTTTCAATCCCCTTGCGGGGTAATAGGTTGTTGAAACCTGTTAAAGGCTTTAGTAATTTTGTGAACACCGCCATGTTTCAATCCCCTTGCGGGGTAATAGGTTGTTGAAACCCCTGAGTCTTGAAACTAATACACCGTATACTTTCTAGGAAGGATTTTGGCAGATCGAAAAAAAAGGTCGTTTTCAGCCTACCTTATTGCAATAAATTGGCAACTTCCCTAAGAATTGAAACCCTGTAATTATTGATTTGTCAAGGTTCTGGCATTTTTGGCGGAACCCCCCAGGTTTTTACCCCCGCTTGGATATGCCAAATGTCAAGCTAATACATGAATAATCAAATTATACTCAACTCTCGGTGAGAAATTCCTTGGTAGTTCTTTAAGATTCATTGCTGTGAGAATCTACTTTGTGATTACCATCTGATGAGGTGTGGGATTGAGCAAGTAACCTGAGTGAATCGCTGATGCGGCGAGGTTTTGGGACTTTACCTTTAACCGCAGGCCAGCCTTCGCGTTGACGAGAGCGATCGCCATCTGTTTCTTCTGTTTGATCGTGAAAGAGAATTTGCTGGGTGGGGAAGGGTAAATCAATTCCGTTTTCCATCAGCTTTTTCTTAATCGCAGATAGCACTTTATCCCGCGATTTTAAATCGTCTATACGGCGTGGGGGATGAATCCACCAGCGCACGCGGATATTCACAGTACTTTCTGCAAGTTCCATCACGAGAACATCAGGAGCAGGTTCTTTTAAAACTTCTTCAATGCTATACATGGCTTCTAACATTAATTGCTTGGCTACATCAATGTCATCGCCATAGCCTATGCCAACATCGTACTGTAATCGGCGGTTGTCAAAGGCAGTATTTACAGTTACAGAATTGGTAAATAATTCGGAGTTAGGAATTACAATCCGCCTACCATCATAGGTTTTAATTGTTGTGGCACGGGTTTCGATATTTTCTACAGTTCCTTCAAAGTTTTTAAAGACAATTTGGTCGTTAATTTGAAAAGGTTCTGTCAGCAGGATTAAAATTCCAGCTAGGAAATTTTGGAGAATATCGCGGAAAGCAAAACCAATCGCTACACCGCTAATTCCTAAAAGTTGGACTAAATCCCCCGCTCTAAATGTGGGAATGACAATCGAAAGAGAGATAAATAACCCAATCAAGATTGTAACTCCCTGGGCAACTCTTCCCAAGACTAAACCTAAATTTCGGGCGTAACGACGGTTACGAGTTAAGCGCTTAACAACAACTTTAATCCTGCTAGCAATAAATAGAAATAAGATAAAGACAATCAACGCCAAGATGATATTCGGTAGCAAAGCGATGAATCCGTTAATCATGCTTTGAACCTTGTCCCAAGCTACGGATAGTTCTGTATTCATGCGATGATGGATGTTACGTCACACAGCTAACCATCTTGTTTTTTAGGCGATCGCTCTACTATCCTAAGTAATATTTTGTTAAATTAATTTATATTTTGTAGCACTAGATAAAATTATTGCGATCGCTCTTCTACCAAAAGAAATATTTATGAATCATTGAGGATTGCTCGCAATACTTATACTGTTGCAAAAGCTGGCGGATAAATAACCTTACCTTTATAGTTCTGCTGATAACCTTGTAGTGGTTTAACCATAAAAAACTCTTCTGGAACTGGAAAAGGTGACTCAATATTATAATTAACTGATGGTTCAAAACCAAAGCGATTATAAAATTGAGGATGACCCAGGACAATCACCATAGATTCGCCTCTCGCATTTGCTATTTCTAAACCAGCCTTTACCAGTGCGCTACCAATTCCCTGTCGTTGAAAATGTGGTAAAACCGCCATAGGTGCTAAACCAAGTACCCGTAATGTTTCTTTACCTACTAAGTCAATATAGCTAAAGAGAATGTGAGCAACTACAGCAGTTTCAACTTCCGCAATTAACGATAATTCAGGAATATAACCTCCAGAATTACGAATCTCCTCCACTAATTTAGCCTCATTTTCCTGTCCAAAAGCCAATCTATTTACCTCAGCTATAGCTAGATAATCTTGAATAACTTCACCGCGTATATTCATCACCTTAAACTCAATTCTCTAAAAACCCAATTTGCTCAAAATACTATAATAACTTCTCCCTTACTCCAAATATCCTGCAATCTCATCAAACCTCCGCGTACCTTTGCGTTAAAAAATATATTCTTCCTCAACCTCACAAATAAATCCCATAATCTTCAAATGGTAATAATTCCTCTAATTAATTTAGCCCACTTCAATCAAAATACTACATCCAAACAAACTGTAATTAAAGAAATTTATCAAGCCTGCCATGAAATTGGCTTTATGTATCTGCAAAATCATGGAATATCAGCAGAGCGAATATTCCAACAGAGTCAAGCCTTATTTAATTTACCATTACATATTAAACAACAGCTAGCTTGGAGCGATGAATTTAGCAATACAGGCTATGTTGGCATAGAAAGAGAACGCCTTAACCCAAATAATCCAGGAGATTTAAAAGAAGCCTTTAATATTAGCAAACAAAATAATCTCGGAAAAATTTTAACCGAATTAAATACAGTCGAATTTTATGATGCTTGTACAGAATTAGCCAACAAAATCCTCCAAGCTTTTGCTTTAGCTTTGGAATTACCAGACGATTTTTTTACATCTAAACACAATCAACAAAATCATACTTTAAGATTGTTGCATTATCCGCCGTTAACAACAACGCCTAAACCGGGACAAGTACGTGCTGGCGAACATTCCGATTATGGCAGCATTACTTTATTATTCCAAGATAATATCGGCGGATTAGAAGTACAAACTATAACCGGAGAATGGATAGCAGCGCCATCAATTCCCGGTACAGTAATCGTCAATACTGGCGATTTAATGCAACGTTGGACAAATCATGTATTTTGCTCAACAAAACATCGGGTAATAAATCCTAGCGATCGCACAATGAAACAGTCTCGTTATTCTGTAGCTTTTTTCTGCCATCCGAATGATGATACAGAGATTGCTTGTCTTGACAGTTGCCGAAATTATCATTCTCCCATCGATCCTCCCATCCTTGCGGGAGAATATCTGTTGAGCCGTTTACAAGCGACATATTAATGAAAACTTACGACTGGATTGTTGTTGGTGGTGGAATTACAGGCGCAGCAGTTGCTTATGAATTAGCAAAAACAGGCTTTTCGGTGCTGTTGTTAGAGCAAAACCAAGTACCTGATAATGCAACCCGCTATAGTTATGGTGGATTGGCTTATTGGTCAGGTAATACACCCATAACTCGCCAACTATGCGCAGATGCGATCGCGCGTTACCAAATTCTCCCCCAAGAATTAGACGCTGATATTGAATTTCGCGAATTAGACTTATTATTGACTATTCCCACGGATGAAGACCCAGAATTAGCTGCTGAATCTTATGCTAATTGTGCCATTCCTCCCCGATTACTCACAGTTACAGAAGCTGGCGAATTAGAACCACTGCTAAATCGAGATGGAATTCCTGGTGCTTTAACTGTCAAGCACGGTCATATTCAACCAGAAAAAACATTACAAGCTTACATCCAAGCTTTTTTACGTATTGGCGGCGAAATGCAGATATCACAAGTCTTGCAGGTATTAAGCAGTGGTGTAAAAACAGCTACCGAAACTTTTACCAGCGCTAATGTAGTGATTTGTGCAGGTGGACTTAGCAGACAGTTATTAAAAGCTGCGGGGATACCAATTAAACTATATTTCACCCATGCAGAAATTATTGAAACTCCGCCTGTAGATTTGCGCTTAAATACTTTGGTAATGCCAGCAACTATCCAACGCTTTCAATTAGAAGCACAATCTACCCAAATTGACTTGTTATGGGATGAACCAGGAAATGAGCCAGCACCACCGATTTTAGATGCAGGTGCAATTCAATTTCTCGATGGTAGCTTGCGCTTAGGACAAATTAGCCGCACTCTCACAGATCCTCATGCTAAAATCAACGCCCAAGCAAGCGAACAGTGGTTACGCAGCAGCATTAGCCAGATTCTACCCGCGTTAGCAAATTTACCAGGGACTTGGTATCATTCTTTAGTCGCTTTTACTCCTAATCGTCTACCTATAATTGGTGCGATTCCAGGGTTTGCAGGGGTGCATATCTTTTCTGGCTTCAGTAATCCCTTAGTTCTCATACCACCATTAGCACAGCGTTTTGCCAAATTTGTCTCTGGTCAGGAAGATGAGATTATTAGCCAGCTATTAAGCACTCGCCCTGACTGAGCAGTTTACTTTCAGCTGTACTAGTGTATTATTAAGGATTCTTTTACGCTGGCTAGAAATTTCTTACAAAATCACGATCTCTCAGGAAGCAAGATGAACACACCAAAGCCCAGGAAGTTGGATGACGTACAATCACAATATGAAGAAACAGAACAGTCATTTCCTACCCAACACGTTAAAATCTACCAAAGCAGTGAAGCTGGGCAGTTAATAATTTGCGAATGTCGCAGTTGCTCGACTCCACTATCTATTGAAGTAATTTTTTTAACACCTCAAAATTCTAAACCTAAACCAAAAAATAAAGTTGATAGCAAAGATGATGAAATGAAATGTCCTAACTGTGGCAGAATTCCCATTTTTCTAGAAGGTTGTGCTGTACAGTCGATAGTTCAATTACCTATTTCACCTTGGCAAGATTCAGCGAAAGAGCAGGAAGAAGGGGCTAAGGACTAGGGGCTAGGCGAGTACTGTTTATATTTAGCGGAAAATGCGATCGCTACTCCAACGCTTTTGGCGATCGCACTCAACCAAATTTTCTAGAGCATACTACATGTCTGTTTCTCGCTCAGGTATTGAAATCCAGACATATTTTTCAGACGCTGCAAAAAATTTGTAGTATGCCCTTGACACCCTGTAAGTTTCGTATTACAAATGTAGTATCAAGAGTTAAGCCTCCGCAAAGGTGAAAACTCGAACTGCTCAAGACCTTGCAATTACCATAGATGTTACTTTTGGGGTCGCGATTGGCGTTCGACTGCTCTGAAACCAACAAACGGACAGCTGCAGGATTTGGGTTCGATTCCCAACGGCTCCATTTGCTTTAACTTCTAGTCAAGTTGCAAAGATATAAATTACAGCATCGCAATTATGCACACTTGGGTCTGTAGCTCTAATGGTAGAGATCCCGGATGTCACTTGTGCCCTAACAGAAAAAGCTTACATACTAGCTCAATTAGTAGAGCGATCGTCTCTAAAACGATAAGTTGCAGGTGCGATTCCTGCGTTTGTAACCTACAGCTTTTTCAACTCGCATGAGGTGTGAGTGTAACTCTCACAGGGAGGGTATCGGTTCAATCCCGATCAGATCCACTAATACCAATTCAAAATTCAAAATTCAAAATTCAAAATTAAGAAAGCAATTCGTAATTAAAAAGGAGGTGATGACAATGGTACATATTAGATTTGAAGGGCGTTCTGTTGATGTGACAGAAACACAGCTAGGAGTTAACGCCGGGATGAATGATGTTGCAGTTAAAGAACAGGTGGCTCGTCATTTGGATGTAAATCGCGATCGCCTGGAAACTTACATAATAGATCGCCGTCCTAGCGGTGATTTGATTATTCGTCCTGAAGCGGTTTATGGTTAAAGGAGGCAGATGGCAGAAGGAAGAGAGGTAAAATCTCACTTTTTGCCTGATTTATGATTATTTTCCGTGCCCGAATATAAGAAGCATACATACACATTGATAACGGTTCTAAGGTAGTAAAATTCGAGCGATCGAACTAGCGAAGCATGATTAAATCTCTCGCAGATTTAATATGCGCGCCCACTGCCAATATTTTGGTAAGAGCAGCCGTAGCTGTAAACAGCTTGTTAAACTTGCACGGAGAAATTTCTTCCAAATGCCAAATTAAATTTAACTTGAAAATAGGGACTAGGGGCTAGGAAAGAGAGATTTTCATATTTAGGAGTCGTGTAAAAATAATACCAATTCAAATAATCTTTGCGACACATCAAAATATTCTAGAGGGCATGGCAGTGCCAGTGCCCCTACAATCTGTCGCATTCTTTTTTCTAATTGGTATAAGTTGAAGAATTTAATATTTGTAGTGCGGGCATCTTGCCCGCGCGAGCAAGCAAGATGCTCGCACTACTTATTTTTCTTGATGCCTTAGTTGTGAAATTTTCTTGTGAGAGACTAGCTTAATTACGAATTACGAATTACGAATTACGAATTACGAATTATTAGCTTTATTCCGCGCCCTAACTTGTGAAGCATACACACTCTATCCGCAAGGATATACAGGTTCGATTCCTGTCGCTTCCGCTCATGGGAGCGTAGCCAAAATGGTAAAGGCAAATGTGCAAAACTGCTTTGCTAACTTGTGCGGAATTCCCATGATGCCAATTGTATTAATTTATTACCTGAACTCAATCACATATATGGAGGTGAATTTTATGATGTCAGCAAACTTATGTAGCCTAACAAATCAATCTGTAAACCTATCTTTCAACTACATATCTTTCAACTACATAAGTTATGAGCGAACATCGTTTGAGCGAAATTGTGATTGAGCGTCCTCGGAGTGGAGCAAGAATTCCTCTAAAAAAGCAAACAGGCTATAAAAAGCAACTATACAAACTCACCCAAGATGCAACTGAGGATGGATTATTTAATCATTACTTGATTAAAACTAGATATAAATCAAAGTATCTTTCAGATCATCTTGGCCCCTTGCGTCGGCTGTTGCGTTCCAAAGTCGGACAGCCTTGGAACGATGTTTACAGCGAACTCTGTCAGCGATTAGATAGCAATACAATGGCAGGACAGCACGTAATCAATCATATCTGGGATTACGTTGAACGTCATGTAGAAATCATTGATGGTGTCGTTTATCGGAAGCTTTACCGAGGATATCGAACTCCGTTTGGTTGGGCTTATCGCGATCGCGATCGCTTCTATATCCATCCTGATACTGGGATTCTTTGTGCAGTCGAGGAAGTACCTAGCAAGCCGTGGTCAAGCAAGCAAGAAACTGACTTTATCATCATTGATGATTATCATGAATACCAAAAACTGAATGATATTTGGTATCTCATTACCTTTGGAAATTTTCCCCAACAGTCAAATGATGATACAAAGGATAGTTTAAAAGGTTTAGCCCATATTGTTTGGCATCGTTATTACAGCTTATCATCTTATGCTGTAAGTAAACGACAATGTAACAAGAAAGAGCTTCGAGTTATTTTAAAACTACTTTCTAAACAATAAAATTTTCACTTCGTGCCCTAACCGAAAAAGCTTACATACTAGCCGAATTGGAACAGGCACTTGACTTATAATCAAGCTATTACAGGTTCAAATCCTGTGTGTGAATCAACAGCTTTTTCAACTTGCACGAAGTGTTTTTATTCATTATCAATTATGAGTTAACTGCAACTCATTGGAGGTTGCCATGTCTGTGAAAACTTTAGAAATTTTAGAACAAATCAAATCTCTAACTCTCAACGAAACTTCTCAACTAGTCAAGCAGATTGAAGCAACCTTCAATGTAGATATTTCCACACCGAAGCTGATTCAAATTGAACGAAGAGATGAAGATGAGGTTCCATTACAAGTTCAGACGGAATTTGATGTGTTATTGGTATCGGTTCCGCCAGAGAAAAAGATTGCCCTACTCAAGGTCATTCGGACGGTAACTGGCTTGGGATTGAAGGAAGCGAAGGATTTTGTAGACTCTCTTCCTAAAGTCGTGCAGACAGGATTGGATCGAGAAGCTGCTCAAATCCTTAAGCAACAGCTAGAAGAAACAGGAGCCGTTGTTTCTCTGCAATAGTCTTATCTCTCTTCTCTGCGCCTCTGTCTTGAAAAGTTCAGATCGCCGGAAGCCGGCGCTCCGACTTTTCGCTGCGTCTCTGCGTGAGATTTTTTTTTAAATGAACCGCCAAGAACGCCAAGTGCGCCAAGAGAAGAAATAGATATTTCCCAACTTTATTATTGGCAGTTGTTGCCGCGCCCCGATCGCAGAAGCATACATAACTCTGATTCAGTTATCTACAACGCTTCTACAACTTGCGCGGTGAATTTATCGCCCGCGTGCAACATCTGCCTCCTCATTTATCACAACTAGAGGAGGTTATTATGAATACCGCAGAACGCGATTTGCGCTTGGAAATGCTCAATAGTTTGCTCACAACTCCTCACCGCAAACTTGAGCAAGTCGCAGAAGTTCATAAGTTAATTGTTGAATTAGATCCCCTTTTCTACGGACACTTAGCGGTTTGGTATCAACGCAATGGTGATGTCCGCGACCATAAGGAAGTCTTTATTGCTAACCTGTTAAATAGTAATCTCACTGAACACAGAGATGCTGGATTTATGATGCTGCAAGAGTTTCCGCCTTATCAGGTGGCTCGTGTAGTAGACTTCATGAAACAGCAGCAAAATAAATTACCTCGTTCGGCTCGGACTGCGGTGCGACGTTACCTCAAAGCCAGAGAAAGCAATCCTGCACTATTTGATCGCGCGGCTTTGCGGGGACGTAAGGCGATGAAGCACCTGTATGCTTCGCTACACATTAAGCCCAATGAACGGGCAAATGCGATTCTCTTCCGCGATACTCCCCCAGAAGGTTCGTTAGCCCATGTGTTGAAGCAGCTTGCAAAGGCGGAAACTCCCGCCGAACAAGCACAGCTAATTGTGGAATTCAACATTCCCTACACGATCGCAATTGGTGCAATCAAGCAACTTACACCAGTTGTGTTGGTGGCGTTAATCAACAGCATGACTCCCCAGGAAGTAATCAATAACCTCAAGTCTCTCCAGGCGAAGGGTGCAATGGATCAACCCCAAGTTAAGCAATTAATTGACGCCAAGCTGGAGCAAGCATCGAAGAATGGGCGTGTAGCAGCTTTTAAAGCACAAATTGCCGCAGATGGTGCAGATTTCGATGCAGACACCGTTGCAAAGTTGGAAAAAGTCACCAACGAGCAGGTGAAACGCCGTGGTGCGATCGCTCGTTCTACTGCTTTACTAGTAGATAAATCTGGCTCAATGGAGAATGCGATCGCAGTTGGTAAGCAACTAGCTGCTCTCATCTCTGGTATCGCTCAAGCAGAATTATATGTCTACGCTTTCGATACCATGCCTTATGCGATTACCGCCAAAGGTAAAGAATTAACCGATTGGGAGCGTGCTTTCCAGCACATTAGGGCAGGTGGTAGTACTAGTATCGGCTGTGCATTGGAAGCAATGCGCAAGAAAAAGCAGGTAGTTGATCAAATTATTTTGGTAACTGATGAGGGTGAAAATGCTACACCTTACTTCAGTGAAGTCTACAAAACCTACTGCCGAGAATTTGCGGTAATCCCCAATGTAGTGATTGTGCGTGTAGGTACTCATTACAACTGGCTGGAGACTCAACTCAAGCAGCAGCAAGCACCTGTAGAAACGTTTACCTTCGCGGGTGACTACTACAGCTTACCGAACCTTATCCCATTGCTAACTCGTCCTTCTCGCCTCGATTTGCTGATGGAGATTATGGATCTGCCATTGCCTGTAAGAGAGGATAAGTAGCGCTATAATATAGCATTGCTCACCAGTTCTGATGAGCAATGTCTACCTTCAAATTAGCCTTACATTAATTTTCTATTCTCATAATTCAATGAGATATAGGAATCCTATTTGATTTTTGAAAAAGATTACGAGAGAATACGGATGAGTGTACAAGTGTAAGAGCAGACAATGAGCAACCAGCATCTACAAACGGCAACACTACCTGGAGGAGTGGCAACTGCGATCGCTGAATTACAAGATTTTATAGCAGCTTGTCGTGATGCCCGTGAGGCAAGAAAAGCCTTGGCGGTCAAGTTGGTTTACCAAGATTACTTGTACGAAGAAATCCAAACTATTTTAGATGTGTCTTTAGGCTCGATAACAGGTTGGAAACAAGCCTATGAGCAGGATGGAGTTGATGGACTACGGTTAAACTACAAAGGGAAGAAAAGCGCGCTTTCGTAGCGAACAACGAGAAGAAGTATTGAGATGGTTGCAAACCAAGGACTGTTGGGAGCTTGGAGAACTAGAGTATAAGTTAGCTTTTGAATACGACGTGGTTTATGAGTCAAAACAAAGTTACTATAACTTGTTCGATGCAGCTGACATCAGTTGGAAGAAAACAACAAAGCTAAATCCGAAAGCCGATGCAGAGGCTGTTGCAGAAAAAAAAAGAGATTCAGTTATTGTTGGCAAACCACTGCTACGAAATCGAAACAGGAAAGCTAAGAGTACTATTAATTGATGAGTGTCATTTAATGTGGGGAGACTTAAGCGGCTATGTCTGGGGGAAAACAGACTCAGAAATTGCGGTTCCAGTTATTAATGAGCGAGAGAAACAAACTTACTATGGGGCAGTAGACTATCTTACAGGAGAATTATTGCTCAAAGCCTACGATGCAGGAAATTCAGATTCGACTATTGATTATCTAAGTAGGTGGGCGGGAAAATTTATAACTATGTAACGAAAATTTAATCAGAGCGATTAGAGTCAAATTTAATACGCTGTGTACTGTAGTTGCCTTTTTCTCC
>NZ_CAWPNJ010000093.1:0-15787 GCF_963889195.1 Calothrix sp. FACHB-168 | reverse complement strand
CAACTACTAGTGATGTTAATTACTTGCTGAAGAGCGAATTTTTCCAACTACAGCAACATATCTTGCTGCCTACCTCCGCCCTAAGCTATTTTTCAAGCTAGTTGGGGTTTTAATCGGAGAATCTGGCGGCACGAGAATAGCTTGACCCGCAGGACTAGGTGCGATTCCTGCAATATAAGTTAATGAAGCCCCCGCAGCTTGAGCAAAAATTGGTGGTGATTCTCCCGTATGTCCAAAGTCAATACTACCAACATTCATCGCTTCTAAAAGCTGCGGCCCTGCGGGAAATTCAATCCACTCAACAGAGACACCTTGAGGTTGTAACCGCTTTTCTAAAACGCCTTTACTCTTGAGCAAAATAGCCGATTTTTGATAGCCAAATTTGACTACTGATGCTTTGGTTTGATTGGCAGAATTAGGAGAATTAGCAGTATTATTGCTGGGATTATTGGCTGTGCAAGCTGTAAATAATAGACTGAGACATAATCCAGTAACGAAAGCCCCAGCAATAGGAAGAGGTATAACTGATAAGAACCTGTTTTGATGCGCAAAGTGAGAAACCCTAAATCTCTTCAATGCTGCTATCAAGCGTTGAAAAATTGAACTCATTACCAGAATTTACCTATCTGAGATTTGCCGTATACGATAAGTCTATCAATTTACAGTATTTTATTGAACTAGGTAAAATAAAACTGTAAAACAGCAAATCCTGTAGGATGTAAGAGGTAAAAGGACTGGAATGTGCCAAATTGATGAAAATTTGCAGGTAATTACATCAAGATTTTTTGACAAAAAAAGTCACAAATTCATCCCAATTTGCAAGAAAGAACGCCAGAGATTGTAGGGGCATGGCAATGCCATGCCCTCTAAACATAGATTAATGTACCGCAAACACTCTTCTCTTAGAAAGTAAAAGTAGTACGGACAGCACCTACCCAAATCGGATCGTTGTTGGAGTTTGCTTCTGGGTTAGTAATGACAAACAATGTTGGCGTAACGCTAATGTTGTTATTCACCCTATAGGTATAAAAACCCTCTATATGAAAAGAAGTGTCATTATCTCTACGAGTAGCTACATCATTACTTGTAACTTTTGGCGGTATGCCAAAGACAAACCCAGCTAAATTACCTTTTTTACCCAAATCTGGAAGTGCCAGAGTCAACGCTGCGTTAATAATAGTCGCATCATTGCTAGTACCTTCTTGATGGGCTTGGGTATATCCAAACCACCCACCTATATGGAATGCGCTACTAGCTTTCCAGTTAACTTGCAAGCCAAAGTTATCTGATGAAGTGGGTGCTAAACCAAAAGGACGACTAGCATTAGCAGTACCTGTACCACCAGTGATGTTATAGCCAGAACCAGGAGCGATAGTTGCTGAACCAACGGGGCCGGGAGATATGGGAGTGGGAAAGTATTTACGGGCGTAGGCGAAACTAACATCTAGACTGCGACTAGGTGAGAAGGTTAACTGTGCTAAAGCTTGGTATGAATTACCAAATAATCCTCCTGTATTCGTGGCGTTTCCCGCAGGATTACTACCTAAAGCATCATCGACAATGTAACCGGCGTTGAATTGGAGTTGATTGCTAAATTTATGAGCAAAAGCTAAACCCGCGCCATCAAAACCAGGTCGATAAATTACAGGGTTAAAGAGTCCAAATCGGGAAAGCGTACCAGTTTGGGCGTTACCAACTAAGGGATTAAGAGTAGGGGCAAAAGTTACCGGTTGTAGCGCCCTCGCACCTATCCAGACGGTAGTATTTTTACCAAATGGAAAGCGGTAAAACAACCTATCAAGATAAACAGTATTATCAGCGAAAAGAGTCTGTCTTTCTGTATTAAACCGGGTTTGGTTAGTTCCCGTTAGTGGCGTACCACCAACAACAGTCGCACCGCCTAAAGCCACAAAGTTGGATGCTGTTAAACTAGTTGTCAGCTGGTCTTTGCCAGTAAAGCTAGTTTGTAGGGCGAGTGTGGCACGATAGCCTAAAAAGGCATTGGTACCATCTCTATTAGTACCAACGCGATTACCAAAACTATCGGCGAGAAAGAATTGTGCTAAACCTTGGAGTTTAGTAGTTGTAGAAAATTGCGTAGCCTCTAACTTGGCGGAACGGGCTTCAAGGGAGTCTACTCGTCCTCGTAAAGTTGCAAGTTCAGCTGCAAATTGTTCTTGTAGTTTTCGTAGAGTATCTAAGTCTTCGCGCTTAACTAACTCAGCCGTGCTACTTGCAATCAATTCGTTAAGGCGGTCAAGGGCTGCATTTAAACCAGCAGCAAATTCATATCTTGTGAGGGCGCGATTACCTTTAAATGTCCCGTCAGGATATCCAGCAATTACACCATAGCGTTCAACTAAAGACTGTAGCGCCTGGAAGGCCCAATCTGTAGGCTGAACATCCGATAGTTGAGAGACAGAGGTGACTTGTCCTAAATCATCATTGGGTGTTGAGACAGTAGGTTGTACAACTGGAACTTGTGCTACAGGACTCAAGGAATCTGTCTTGGCTGGGGTTGTTAAATTAGCCTCAACTACATTCTTGTCTGTAGGTTGTGATGTTTGTACAGGTACATCTTGCGCAAAAACTCTTGCGCTGTCTGTTAATAAAAACAGCACTAGAAACGTTGGTAAAGCTAGCAATGAATTTCCAAAAATCTTTTTCATTTTGATAGAACACGCAATTTCGGTCTAGGACAAATCTTCTACAATTTTCTCGGCATCAGTCAGATGACATCAGCATTGGTAAATTTCTTGAAATTCTCTCCGGCGATGCAATCAAAGTTTTAAGATTGCGCTCGAATCTGTATTCAGGCTCCAGATTTTTATCGGGAATTTCTGCAACAAAACTTTATTTTTTCTCTTAAAGTCAAAAAAATAGCTAAGAGAAAAGTAACGTTTAACAAGGACTGAAGTACCTTATTTATATATACTCCGGTAATTCGGTCGAAATTTAGTACTTTTATTTTACTAGATACCAGTATTCCAGAAAAACTGTAGGGATATAGTATTTTTGGCTACACACAATATATTTTTATCAAAATAATAAATAAGCTTGTGACGACGATGAATGTCTGGTAATATACGTATCCTAGATATTAACTACGCTAAATCGGTGGTTTTTTTGTATTTTATTTAGATTTGGCGTTTTATTACTTGCAGATTTGCCCAAGTAACTAAGAGAATTTTTTTCACAATTATGAAGTACAACCAACTCGGCGACAGTGACCTAAGGGTTTCAGAAATTTGTTTAGGAACCATGACTTACGGGCATCAAAATACTATTGAAGAAGCCCATCAACAGTTAGACTATGCCGTAGCGCAAGGAGTCAACTTTATTGATGCGGCGGAAATGTACCCAGTTCCACCACGTGGCGAAACCCAAGGAAAAACAGAAGCTTATATTGGCGAATGGTTGCGAAAACAGCAGCGAGATAAAGTGATTGTGGCGACAAAAATTGCTGGGCCTGGTCGTCCATTTAAATGGCTGCGGGATGGAAATATCAAAATTGATAGTAAGAATATTCAGCAAGCTGTAGATGATAGTTTAAGGCGATTGCAAACAGATTATATAGATTTGTACCAAATTCATTGGCCCGATCGCTATGTTCCAACTTTCGGTCAAACTGAGTATAAACCGGAGTTAGAACGGGAAACTGTACCGTTTTCTGAGCAATTAGCTGCCTTTGCGGATGTGATTAAAGCAGGTAAAGTCCGCCATATTGGTGTGAGTAACGAAACTCCTTGGGGTGTAACTAAGTTTGTTCATGTGGCGAAAAAATTAGGCTTACCGAAAGTTGTTTCCATTCAAAATGCTTATAATTTGCTCAATCGGGTGTTTGATTCGGCTTTAGCAGAAGTTTCTCATTACACAAATGTTGGTTTACTCGCCTACAGTCCGCTAGGATTTGGTTTGTTAAGTGGAAAGTATCTCGATGGTAACAACCCAGAAAATACCCGCTTGAGCCTATTTCCCGGTTTTGGACAAAGATATCTCAAACAAAATGTTAATGAAGCTGTTGCAGCTTATGCGGAAATTGCCAAAAAACATAATTTAACACCTGCTCAATTAGCTTTAGCTTTTGTGCGGAGTCGCTGGTTTGTCAGTAGCACAATTATTGGTGCTACAACCTTACAACAACTACAAGAAAACATCGATAGTGTAAATGTAGTTCTTAACCCAGAGATTTTAGCAGAGTTAGACGCTGTTCATACTCGTTATCCCAATCCAGCACCATAATTGCGCAAAAAACTTGTAGTCAGCACTTGAGTGTTTCCCCTCTGATAAAGGAAAGCACTGAAGTGCTAACTACAAATATATTTTTTATAAAAATTCATAAAAAAACTATAAATTTAATTTTATATTTATTATTTTTAGTAATTAAAAAAACGCCATAACAGCCATATTTTTGCTAAAAAGTGCTATTTTAAGCGTTTAAATTGGGGATTCTTTTCTTAAGATACCAGTTTTTGATAGAAAATTTCTCTTTTAATAAAAACCCCTCTTGATTTTTATAAAAAATTATGCAAGGCTTTAATTAACAATAAATACAGTAACTTGACCGATTAACCGTATTTTATGGTATTGTAAATGCCAGTGTTGCCAAAATATGTATCGCTTAACTGGATCAATAGACCATATTTGCAGTTAGCAATTAGTCTATTGATGCGCGATCATCAAAGTTTTTTGTAGTTCATAAGTAGTCTATAAGTTTAATTATTGAGGCGAGGAATTCAATGAGTAGTCCCCATTGGCGATCGCAAAGTTCATCTACTACATCTAATATTGATGTTGACCACAACTTGCAAACAGATGTTTTAGTCATGGGTGGCGGCCCGGCTGGTACTTGGGCTGCTTGGAGTGCTGCATCTGCTGGCGCGAAGGTGGTTTTAGTTGATAAGGGCTACTGCGGTACGAGTGGTTGTGCAGCAGCATCGGGTAATGGCGTATGGTATATACCGCCAGATGCAGAAGCGAGAGAAACTGCAAAAGCCAGTCGGGAAGCCTTGGGGGGATTTTTAGCCAATCGTACCTGGATGGATCGGGTACTTGATCAGACATATACCAACGTCAACCTATTAGCCGAATGGGGTTATCCTTTTCCTGTGGATGAAGAGGGAAAACCCTATCGGCGCAGTCTCCAAGGGCCAGAATATATGCGCCTGATGCGGAAACAAATCAAGCGGGTGGGGGTCACAATTTTAGACAATAGCCCCGCCTTGCAATTACTAGTAGACGCAGAAGGTGCAGTTGCTGGGGCTACAGGAACTAACCGCCAGACTGGAAAACAATGGGTTGTACGTGCTGGTGCAGTAATCATTGCAACAGGTGGTTGTGCTTTCTTGAGTAAAGCCTTAGGTTGCAATGTCCTGACTGGGGATGGATACCTCATGGCAGCAGAAGCGGGTGCAGAGATGTCAGGGATGGAATTTTCTAATGCTTATGGCATCTCTCCCGCCTTTTCCTCGGTTACCAAAACCCTGTTTTATAATTGGGCAACTTTCACATACGAAGATGGCACGCCAATCCCTGGTGCTGGTTCCCAAAGAGGGCGTTCAGTAATTGCCCAAACGCTGTTGACTCAACCTGTGTATGCCATCTTAGATAAGGCGAATGAAGAAATGCAGGTACACATGCGTAAAGCACAGCCGAATTTCTTCTTACCTTTTGATCGCGCCGGTATCGATCCTTTTAACCAACGCTTCCCCGTAACTTTGCGTTTAGAAGGAACAGTTCGGGGTACAGGTGGAATTAGAATTGTTGATTCTACCTGCGCTGCATCAGTTCGTGGACTTTATGCAGCTGGGGATGCGGCTACCAGAGAATTAATTTGTGGCGGCTTTACTGGTGGTGGTAGTCACAATGCAGCTTGGGCAATATCTTCCGGTTGCTGGGCGGGTAAATCGGCAGCAGAATATGCCCAAAATTTGGGAGATTGGACAAGACAACGCCCTGTACAAGCTGTTGGTGAAGCTGGATTGATTAGTGGTAGCCAACAGCAAATTAAAGCGGAAGAGGTGATTAAAGCTACTCAGGCAGAAGTTTTCCCTTACGATCGCAATTTGTTCCGCAAACAAGAAGGTTTAAAGGCATCGTTGCAAAGGTTAAATCATCTTTGGCAAGAAATTCGTAGCAGTCAAGCTGGCGAAGGGCGGAATATTATTCAGTTGCGGGAAGCTGCTGCAATGGTGGCTACGGCGCGATGGATGTATAGTAGTGCCCTAGAACGGAAAGAAACTCGCGGTATGCATAAGCATCTGGATTTTCCAGAGATGGATGTTCATCAGCAGCACTATTTAGTTAGTGGTGGGTTGGACGAAGTTTGGGTGAGAAATGAGGGATTGGGGACTGAGAAGGAATTGGTAGGCGTGTCTTCTTAGTTATTTTTTTCTCACGCAGAGGCGCAGAGGCGCAGAGACTTAGAGAGACAGTTAGAGTTATTCTGCTATGCGCCTCGTTCCTCAATCTAAAATCCAAAACTTGTACTGAGCTTGTCGAAGTATCCAAAATCTAAAATTGTATGATTGAGTTAGTTAGTGCATCGCGCTGTATTCAATGTAATATTTGCGTGAATGTTTGCCCGACAAATGTGTTTGATAAAGTACCAGATGCACCGCCGACGATTGCTAGACAGAGTGATTGTCAAACTTGTTTTATGTGTGAATTGTACTGTCCGGTGGATGCTTTGTATGTAGCCCCACAAGTTGATCCTCTAGATGCGGTAGATGAAAGATTGCTGAAAGAGGCTGAACTTTTAGGAAGTTACAGAAGAAATGTTGGTTGGGGACGAGAGCGCACTTCTTCTGCGCAAGAAGATTCTACACACCAAGTTCTGAAGCTGATGAAATAACACAATCTATTAAGATGAGTCCAAAGTACGCGCTTCGGGGCATGGCAGTGCCAGTGCCCCTACAATCAACGATCATCTGCACTTCACTAACTGGCAATCTGCTGTAATTGTCTTTTTTCTCTGCGTTCTCTGCGTCTCTGTGGTTCGTTTTTCATGCTGAAACTATCAACTATAGCTATATCTAGTTTGTTATTTCTGAATACGGCTTGCAGTTCCAATCAAACTGTTTCCCAAGCTGTACCTAATCCCGCAACTTCAACTAAGGCGGAAGTTAAAACTTCTACCTTGCGTTTAGGTTTTATAAGTAACGGTAAAGTGAAAACACCCACCGGGCCGACTGGTTGGGCAATGCATCAAGGTAAACTTTTACCAGAGTTGCAAAAATTGGGGATTACAGAAATTAAGACGCTGAATTTCCCCAACGGGCCGAATTTGAATGAAGCTTTAGTTGCTGGAGAAGTGGATGTAGGAATTTATGGGGATACTCCCGCATTGGTGGGGAAAGCCAAAGGACTACCCACACGCTTAATAGGACAAGAACAAGTAGGAACCAATGCTTGGTTATTGGCGAAAAAAGATGGCCCTCGTTCTGTTGCAGAACTGAAAGGACAGAAGGTAGCGACTTCTAAAGGTTCTTATATGCATCGCTATTTAATTGGATTATTGCAGAAGAATGGAATTAGCGATCGCGTCAAAGTTATTCACATGCTACCAAGCGAAGCTCAAGCTGCACTAGAACGGGGAGATGTGGCGGCTATCGCAGCATCAACGGGAACCGGGCCATTGTTAAAATCAAAAGGCTATCCTGTAATTGATGAAGCAATTCAACACCCAGACTTGCGGGGAACTAGCGTTACGGTAGCTACAGAAGAATTTTTGGCTAAACATCCCGATTTACCGCAAAAATGGAATCAAATTAAACAAGCAGCTGTGCAAAATATTCAAGCAAATCCAGAAGCTTACTATAAATTTCACGCTGATGTATCGGGATATCCTCTAGATGTGGTGAAGGCTTCTTTTCCGATTACCCAATTCCCAATAGAACCTTTACCAGAACAAGGTGTACAACTTTTAGAAGGGACAAAGAAATTTTTAGTTTCGCAAAAATTAGCCCAGTCTGATTTTAAATTAGATGATTGGATTGTGAAAAAATAGGTTTTTATTGGGCATGGGGCATTGGGCATTGGGCATTGGACATGGGTGATTTCTGATTAGGATTTCCTAGATCAAAATAAAATCATGGAGAAATTCATGATTTATCACATATAAAGATTTGCAAGTTAGGCATCAAGTAAAAATCAGTAGTGCGAGCATCTTGCTCGCGCGGGCAAGACTTCGGCGTGAGCGCTCAGTCGAACGCTGCCCGCACTACAAATATTAAATTGTTCAACTTATTTTTACACGACTCCTCAGTCCAGCGTTCTTGTAGTATCCCAGCTAGGGAAATTAAGCCCCAAATTTCACTGTGACGATGACCAACTGCAAAAAGGGAGTAAGCTATCATGAAATTAATTCTACCTATAGAAGTAGCTGATGAAATTAAACCGCATCTACCTCAAGATGTAGAATATGTCCGGGCTGATGTGGATGGGAATATTGATGGCGATGCCACAGATGCAGAAGTATATTTTAGTTGGCTTTATTATATAAAACCAACTACCTTACAAAAAGTTTTAGCAGCAGCGCCTAAATTACGTTGGCATCAAGCAACAAATGCAGGTGTAAATAATATTTTGACACCGGAATATTTAGAGCGAGAAATTCTCTTAACTAATGGTGCAGGACTTCATGCAATTCCGATGGCAGAATTTGTGCTGGCTTATATTTTGTCTTACGCCAAGAATTTTCCTAAATTACGCGAACAACAAATACAAAAGAGTTGGCAACGTGGCTTAAAAAATGAAGAATTGCTAGATAAAACCTTATTAATTATTGGTGCGGGTGGAATTGGGCAAGAAATTGCTAAACGCGCTCAAGGTTTTGGTTTCAATATTTATGGTAGTCGTCGCCATCCCCAACCATTAGAAAACTTTGATAAGGTTGTGGGTGCAAATGAATGGAAACCACTATTAAGCGAAGCACATTATGTAGTGATTGCCACGCCGTTAACGAAAGAAACTAAGGGTTTAATAGATGCGGAAGTGTTTAGCTTAATGCGTCCCGATGCTTATTTAATTAATATTGCTCGTGGTGCAATTGTTGATGAACCTGCATTAATTAATGCCTTACAAACTGGTCAAATTGCTGGTGCGGCTTTAGATACAGTATTTACAGAACCGCTACCACCAGAAAGCCCTTTATGGACACAACCAAATCTTTTTCTTACACCGCATTTTTCTGGTCATTCTCCCAGAACTAAAGAAAGAGCGATCGCACTTTTTCTCGATAATTTTACACGCTATTATAACGGTCAACCCCTGCGGAATATCGTTGATAAAGAAGCTGGCTATTAAACTTGTGTTGAAGAGCAAATTTTCAGTTATAAAAAAGTACACCTGAGTTAAGGTGTACTTCTAAAAAATTGCAAGTTTAATCAACAAATTGACCGATACTCGTACAGTACGGTGCAAAAGCCTAGAATATAAGTCTTTTGACTGTTGACTTTTGACTTTTAACTTCTAAAAGTCATTTTGGTAGAATTGTAACCGTGCTACGCCTAGAGATTGTCCCTCTGTACTTTGATCTGCGGGAGCAGCTTTGACATGGAACAAATAAAAGCCTTCATAAGCAGGATTGCGGTAAGGCTTGAGGGCGATAGTTACAGTCTGTCCCGGTGGTAAAGGCTGCGCGAACTGGAGTGTTACAGAATCGTCTTGACTGGGGTTATTTGCGATCGCAAATTGGAGATTTTGTCCAGCGCGTTCGCTTGTTCCCACAAAGGCGCTACTCTTTTGAGCATCAAACTCAATATTTTCGCCCCCTTGAATCTGGGTTAATGTCACCTGTTGTAACGGTTTTGTAGCAGAAGCGGGTACTGAGATTGTGAAATAATACGTTGCTGTGGAAACGTAAGTTTGATTATAAGTAGTTCTGGCAGACAAAGCTACTTGAAAATCAGGGTTAGTATTGGCATAGGTTTTGGAAATAGGCAGCAAACACAATCCAAAACTGAAAGCCAAAACAGCTTTAGATAATCTAAAAATATTCTTCATGGCAGTTACGGACGGGATGGATATTTAAAATTAGGCTTTAAAATTGGCAATTCAATGACAAAACCGACTTCAATTTATAGCCAATTTATGACTATAAGCTGACGCCACTTTTGTTGATATGCCTACGCAAGTAGATGATGAAACAGCCTCAAGATAATATATCCAAGGGTTTATCATCGTACTGAAGACTTCATCTTCTCCAGCCTAATTTTCGGACATGGCAAATATATTCTGGCTTAATTATTGACATTTTTACAAGAGAGATATCCGAATTATTAAAAAAATATTCCTCTGGTAAAAACACCCATAATCACACGCACATATAGGGCATTTAATTCAGGTAGAAACTAGAGAATAGTGAGGATGACAAGAATATTTTCATCCAGCATGAGAAACATAATTCATAGGCATATTTGATGAAAAATCAAGCTATAAATGTTTTAGCCTGGTGTTGAATACCTTGTATTTACAAGATAAAACTAAGTCCATAATTAAAGCAAATATTCTTTCTTGTTAAAAGAATAAATAAAAATTATGCTTAAGCTATTCTGCTTTTAAGTTGCGCAATCTATCGTGAGGGCTGTTGACAGTTGACACTTAATCGTAAGGGCGGGTTTATTTAGATAGTCTTTGACAGACGGGGATATTAGTGAACCCGCCCCTACACCCGCCCGTACAACAGTTAATAGCTCTGATTAGTAGTTATGCAATTTAGATACCCATTAGCTTAATCAGTTTGTTATACCAATTCCAGAAAAAAATGAGACAGATGCGTAGGTTGGGTAGAAGGTCGTGAAACCCAACAATTACACGTCTTTGGGGTGTTGGGTTTCGTTCCTCAACCCAACCTACATCCACATCATATTTTTTGTGAAATGGTATTAGGCCGCATTTCCAAAAACTATAAATGTAGGTTAAGCCAGATAATAACTCAGCAGAAATAATCTTACTAATGCCCAATGCCCAATGCCCAATGCCCAACATTAATAAATTCTGTTTATCGTTTAGAAAAAAAATAATATTTGCTTTGATTGAGCAGTCACCCGTAGTATTAACACCATAGACAGTTAAGCTTGCTAGCAAACAAACGTCAAAGACAAGATTGCGTAGGCGTAGCCCGTTGTAGACATCGCCATCAAAAAGCAAAAAATTTGATTTAAGCATCTGCTGAACTATGCTTACTTCTTCTATCAGCAGAGCAGAAATAGCGAGTACATCATTGAATTATTGCGAGCAACAACTATGGATTGGCTGATTGGAACATCAATTATTGGTATATCTACTGCGATTGCAACTACCTTTGATGACAATATATACTTAACTGCTTTTTTTGGCAAAGTTAATCATGTCTTTCGTCCTAAGCATATTATCATCGGTGAATTTATTGGCTTTACTGTATTGGTTGCTGCTAGCCTTCCGGGTTTCTTCGGTGGTTTAGTTCTCCCAGAGGCTTGGGTAGGATTGTTAGGTATTCTCCCGATTACTATAGGTATTAGTAATCTCATGAGTCGCGAGGATAATGGAGAAACTGTACAAGATGTATCATTAAATTTCGGTCATCCAGTTAAACCTCAGCGACGGAAAAAATCATTATTAGCAACTATCCGCGATCCCCAAACATACCGTGTATCTGCGGTAACTATTGCCAATGGTGGTAATAATATTGGCATCTATGTACCGCTATTTGCTAGTACAAATCTTCCTAGTTTAGGCGTCATTTTGTGTGTTTGTTATTTGACAGTTGGGCTGTGGTGCTTCCTGTCTTACAACTTGACTCGTAATCCGCTCATGGCTCCTGTTTTGACTCGCTACGGGCGAAAAATCTTTCCATTTATCTTAATTTGGTTGGGTATATCTATTATGAGCAAAAGTGGAACTTTTCAACTATTACCAAGTATGGCAACGCTGTTTCATTAAATTTGCACTTTTATCACAACCTATTACTGTTGATTAAACCAAAATTTCTATCAGGGGGAAATGATGATGAACGTAAATCTCAAAAAACTTAGCTCTTGGATTTTTACAGCTTTATTTCTAGTAGTAGTTACAGTATTTTCCTTATTTGATCAACCTAACGCCTTAGCGCAAACAGAAACACAACCCATAGAAACACAATCTACACCTGCTGTGACTAGCGAACCTATAGCAGCGCCCGTAGTTACACCAGCACCAGTGACTTCTCCTACAATTTGGTATGTAGATCCGGTAGCTGAAAATGTGAGACGTTTATTAACAACTAATGAATGTGTAGGATGTAATTTGATTGGCGCACAACTAGAAAGAGCCAACCTACAAGCAGCTAATTTAGAAGGTGCAAATCTCCAAGATGCAGAATTAGAAAAAGCAAATTTACAGGGAACAAATCTCAAAACTGCTAATTTGCAAGGAGTAGATTTAAGCAAAGCCAACATAGCAGGAGCAAACTTACAAGGTGCTAATTTATTTGATGCAGATTTAGAAGGCGCAAACTTACAAGGCGTAAATCTACAAGGGGCAAATTTACAAAAAGCTGATTTACAAAAAACCAATCTACTCACTGCAAATATACAAGGAGCAAACCTGCTAGGGGCTGATTTAGAAGGTGCAGCCATACCATCAGGGATGATGACAAATCATTACTAATTCGTAATACTCGATTCCGGCGAAAAGCAAGCTACATATTTCGTAAATAGAGCATAATAAGGACACAACACTGTTGTGCCCTTATCCTAATTTAGCGGTTTTTGGTGCATCCTCACAATTGTACCCTTCCCGTTGTAGGAAGCTTGTGCGATCGCGTCAGTTCCTCTAGCCTGCGGAAAGCAAGCTACGCAATGACATATTTATATACATATTTCGTAAAATCCGGCAACCTTATCGACTTAAAGGTATATAATTAATATTTATTAAAAACTCAGCAAAATTTTATAATTATTGCCGGAGTCAATATGAAACAAATTAAATTGACTAATAATGCAGGTAAAATAACTGCACTTTTATTTTTAATTACAATTTTACTAACACCGTTTGTCATCGTCAATGCTGGAGAACGTGGGGTTTTAATGCAGTTTGGCAAGGTACAAGAAACAGTATTAGGAGAAGGGATACATATTATAATTCCTGTTGTTAATACCGTAAAAAAAATTAGTGTCAGAGTTCAAAAACAAGAAATATCTGCTGAAGCTTCTTCTAAAGATTTACAAGATGTTTTTACAGACGTAGCATTAAATTGGCACGTTATTCCTGAAGAAACTAATATAATGTTTCAAGAAATTGGTGATGAAAGAGATTTAGTTGATAAAATTATTAATCCCGCAGTAGAAGAAGTTTTAAAAGCAGTTGTAGCAAGGTATACAGCAGAGGAAGTAGTTACTAAACGAGGCGAAGTAAAGTCTGAAGTTGATCATACATTAACAGCGAGATTACATGAGTACCATATTGAAGTTGATGATATCTCACTGGTTCATGTCAATTTTTCTGAAAAGTTCAGCGAAGCAGTTGAGGCAAAACAAATTGCAGAACAAGATGCCAAACGAGCAGATTTTATAGCGCTAAAAGCGGCAAAACAAGCAGAAGCTCAGGTTAATTTGGCTAAGGGAGAAGCAGAAATAAACAGATTGTTACGTGATAGTTTGACTAATGAGATTTTAGAAAGACAGGCAATAGAAAAATGGGATGGTAGATTACCTTTAATTATGTCTAAAGACTCTCCTAAGCTTTTAAATATGAGTGAGATTTTAAAATTAAAGTAATTTGTAGGTTAGATCGTTTGCGTTAGCGTGGCGTAGCCAAGCATGAGATCATTTCCTCGGTAATAGTTGTAATGATGTTACTCATGTGAGATGATCGAGAATAACAATTAACTAACAAAAAATCAGCCAACAAATTAGGATACTCAAGAATGAGTGAATTGATTACTACACTCTTAGTAGGAATCTCAGCCTTCGTTGCCACTAATATTGATGATATCGTTATTTTATTACTGTTGTTTTCGCAGATAAATTCTAGCTTTAGGTGTCGGCATATAGTTGCTGGTCAATATTTAGGCTTTACAGTGTTAATTATTGCTAGTCTTTCTGGGTTATTGGGAGGGTTAATTATACCATCAAAATGGATTGGTCTGCTGGGATTGATCCCGATGACGATGGGTATCAGCAGTTTGATTAATCAAGAAGAAAATGAAATACCAGAGGTTGAGGCTATAACAGCAGATTATCAAGAAGCAAACTCTACCAATTTGTTTAATGTCCATACTTACAGCGTTGCCGCCATAACTATCGCTAATGGCAGTGATAATATCAGCGTTTATGTACCATTATTTGCTAGTAGTGATTGGGTAAATTTTCTGACTATTATTGGCATATTTTTGATATTAATAGGTATTTGGTGCTATCTAGCTTATAAATTTACTTATCAAACTAAAATAGCAAATCTATTAAATCAGTATGGTAATTATATTTTACCTTTTGTATTAATAACATTAGGTATAATAATTATTTTAAAAACAGAAGCATTAAGTTGGTTCCGGCTAGCAGGTAGTTTTATTTGTTTAGCAATTTTAGTAAAAAAATAGCTATGCTTAATCTCAGCAGCTTAAACATGAAGTGCAACATTTCCGCTACGGCTAAAAAAATTCGCAACTGTTGCAGCGTCATGTGGTCTATCTACAAGTTTGTATGGTAGAGATTTCAAAACCATGAAAAAATTATATGCTAAATTAAGCGGAAAACTGTAGATAAGACCAATTCAAATCATGTTTGCGACACATCAATATATTCTAGAGGGCATGGCAGTGCCATGCCCATACCATCTGTCGCATTCTTTTTTCAAATTAGTATTGGGTTTAAATAACAAAAATATAGTCAGGAATAGTCAGATATTAACATCTATGGTAGAATGCTGCAAATGAAACTATTTGACTAAACCAAATCACCCATAAATCAGTTATTAGACTGTGTGGAGTCAGAATGCGATTAGTTGAGCGACATATAATCAAGCAGAATCATCAATGGTTCAAAGAAATTGATCAAATGTCATTCTTGTCAAAGAATCTGTTCAACTGTGCTGTTTATTTATGTCGTCAAGCTTTCTTCAACAATCAACGAATACCAACATGGAATCAAATATATCACTCACTGAAAAAGAGTGATGATTATAAAGCGTTACCGAGTAAAGTAGCTCAATTGGTATTTAGACAAGTTGATAAATGCTTTAAATCGTACAAATCAGCTAAAGAAGAATATAAAATCAAACCAGAAAAGTTTTTAGGTGAACCCAAGTTACCTAAATATAAACATAAAATTCAGGGGAGAAATATTTTAACGTTTAATAATCAGGCTGTGTCTCAAAAATCCTTAAAAAAAGGATTAATCACCCCTTCAGGATTAGCAATAGCTGTCAAAACCCAACTGACACAAATAGCAGAAGTTAGAATCATCCCGAAAAATAATGTCTACATCATTGAGGCAGTCTATGAGCAAGAGGAAACCACCCTAGAAAGCAAGAGCAATAATAGAAGAGCAGCAATTGATATAGGTTTAAATAACCTAGCGACCGTTAGTAGTAATTGTTTAGACTTTAGACCTTTTATCGTCTGCGGTAAAGCAATTAAATCATGTAATCAATTTTACAACAAAGTTAAGGCTAATCTCCAATCTCAGTTACCTAACAATCAAACAACTTCTAGAAAAATAGAAGCATTAACACTTAAACGCAATCACAAAGTGGATTATTACCTCCACACAGCTAGTAGATTGATTATTAATCAGCTAGTTAGCCAAAACATTACACATTTGATTATCGG
>NZ_CAWPNJ010000092.1:0-16451 GCF_963889195.1 Calothrix sp. FACHB-168 | reverse complement strand
CATACAGTCGAGTGGGTCATCGACCAAGTTAATCTTATCAAAAAGGCGTGATTCAATCAATATTTTGCTCGTTTCGTCGTTGTGGTCTGACCGGTTTTCGCTCTTGCAGAAATTTAGTCAGACCACACTCCTCAACTCACGCGCAATTCATCTCAACACTGACCTGGGTACAGGTACAGTGTGAGCCTTCTTGCTGTTTAAGGTAAATTTGCAGAAATTAAACCACATCTATTTTGAGAATCAGAGTTTTAAAAGTAGTGGGAGCATCTTGCTCCCTGGGCTTCTTAGCGGGCAAGACTTCGGCGTGAGCGCGCAGTCGAACGCTGCCCCATTGGTGTCAACTTAAGCTAAAAGCTATATAGGGCGGGCGTTGTACAAAAACTTTCGCCCTCATCCCCTAACCCCTTCTCCCCCAGGAGAAGGGGAATTAAATCTCTTGCTCCCCTCTCCCACAGGGAGAGGGGTTGGGGGTGAGGGCAAAAACTCTGCTACAAAGCGGGTTTCACGTTAAGTTGACACCAATGACGCTGCCCGCACTACTCCAGGTTTCAAAATGGACGAGGTTTAGCGTTTATTATTTGCTTACCTCCAAAATTCTTGCCCGTAGCAATAAATACGTAACCTCAGAATTGCTATTATCCCCAGACACCAGCATTGATTTTACAAACTAGCCAGATTCGGGAACAGACTAGTGGTTTGCTGTGTCACTGTTGTCACTGAGGGTAAAAATCTTTCTTCTAATAATTGACTAAAATTATTGACATCTTGCTGCCAATTCTGCATTATTTGCTTGAGTTGTTGCAGTTTCTCACTCTCCGAATTAGCAGATAAAGGATAGTTGTAGTTACCAGAAAAAACTACTGCTGATTCTGCTTTATCAGGATACTGAATTTTGGCTTGATTGATACCTAAAATTAGCTGACTTTGTTTGAATGTATAAGCTAACTGTAGCCCAACTTGCATAGGTTCTTCACCAAATTCTTGCCATGAACCAGGAGAAAGCAGATGTTGACAGATGTATTGATGGCTTTGTTGATCTGAGCCAAACATAAACAATCCTACAGGATTAATACCCACACTTTGATAATCAACTTTAGGTAACTTGTCTACTAACTGACAAGCAATTTGCGCAACTTGAATTTCCTGTAATTCTCTAGTTCCAATAGCCTCAGTAATCACAATGCGGTTAGGTTGCGCCACAATTGACAGCCCATTGCTAAATATCATCTGCGCAATACCATTAGCATATACTGGAGGTCTCCCCAATTCCCAATCACCAGGAATCACCCCGGTATATTTCAAAAAGTCAGGATTAAGAACTGTTGGGTTAAGATTTTTAGCAGCAATTGCGATCGCTAATTCTTGAAGAAACAAATTTTTGCTCATAAATTTCTTTGTAGGTTCTACGTTTCAATATTTTTGGCATGAAAAATGACGCTATCTTGCGTGTCGCAGTTTGGTAGCGCGATGATTTAGCAAAATAACCAGAACAACACTGTTTTAAAGCTAAGGAATCTGTATTAGGTTGGTTTCAGCAAATATTTCAGCCGTTTTCGGTTGTAGAATGTACAATATGATTCTGGTAGATTATCCCAATACTAATGAGTTAGAGCAACCACTTTCATCAAATATTCATGATATCCGCTAAATATGCAAGGAATATGTAAAATTTACATGAGCCAGAAACCTCAGCTAGTTCTGGGCTATGAGAAATTCCCCTATCTCTTTAAGACTATCAGCCTGTAACCAATAACCATTTGATAAAACAAGTTAAAAATTTAGCTACTTAAATCAGAAAACTATAAGATTCACAATGAAGTCTTGTATTAGGACATACATTTAAATGTCTAGAGGTGCTCATGCCAGAGAAATTTCATAATTATTTAATTATTGACTCAGTTCATATCGAACAATCTACGCATAATTCAGTATATATTAATACGTTTATTTGGCTCGATATCATTATTATTCACGTTTTATTATTTGTAGCATTTAATGCTTATCATAAATATCGCGCTACCATACTCCGCCAAAAAGTAGCCACCTTAGAAAAACTGTGGCTTTTAGAAATTAATAAGAAAAAAGCTTGAATAAGTAGAAATATTCAGACAATGAAATACTTATGCTTAATTTGGGTGCTTGTACTCAGCTTAGTTTTTCCTACTGAAGCTATGGCGCAAGCACAACAACCCTATGCTTTAATTTCGGGATTGGGAGAACACCACCATCCGGTTTCTACCCAAAATCCCCAAGCACAGCAGTTTTTCGATCAAGGGTTAAATTTAATTTACGCCTTCAATCATGATGAAGCGGCGCGTTCTTTTAAATATGCGGCGGAACTCGATCCGCAATTAGCAATGGCATATTGGGGTATTGCTTTAGCCCTTGGCCCTAATATTAACTTAGATGTGGATAGCGATCGCGAATTAGCAGCATATCAAGCCATCCAACAAGCTGTAGCCTTGTCTAACCACGCCTCAAAACCAGAACAAGATTATATTAACGCCTTAGCCAAGCGCTACTCTAACAATTCTCACGCTTATTTATACAAGCTAGCCGTTGATTATAAAAACGCAATGGCAGATTTAGTCAAGCGTTATCCTCAAGACTTAGATGCCAAAACTTTATACGCCGAAAGCTTAATGGATTTGCACCCTTGGCAACTCTGGACTAAAGATGGTAAACCAGGGGAAAATACTGAAGAAATTGTATCTGTTTTAGAATCTGTATTGCAAAGCAACCCCAATCATCCCGGAGCCAATCACTATTATATTCATGCAGTAGAAGCTTCCCTAACTCCAGAACGAGCCTTAGCCAGTGCCAAACGCCTAGAAACCCTAGTACCAGAGGCGGGACATTTAGTACACATGCCTTCTCATATATATTTCCGCGTAGGAGATTATACCGCAGCCATGCAGTCAAATGCACTAGCGATCGCCCAAGATGAATCTTACATCAGCAAAAATCACATCCAGGGTTTTTATCCAGCTTCTTACTATAGCCACAACGTGCATTTTTTGGCAGTAGCCGCCGCGATGGCTGGTAAATATGAAGATGCCGTAAAAGCCGCAGATAAATTAGTCACAATGGCGACTCCCTTAGTTGCAGAAATCCCAATGGTTGAGGGTTATCTAGGCACTAAACTCTTAATTCAAGTGCGCTTAAGTGACTGGGATAACATTTTAAAATCTCCTGCTCCCGATGACAAATTAGTTACAACCAAAGCTTTGTGGTATTTTGCTCATGGTATGGCTAACGCTGCCACTGGTAAATTAGAAGATGCAATTAGCGATCGCACTGCATTATTAACCGCCCAAAAAACAATTCCTGCCGATGCAACTATCGGCATGAGTCCTGCCAGTAGTATTTTAGACATAGCTATTAACCAGTTAGATGGCAAAATAGCCAAAGCTCAACAAGACTATAAATCTGCAATCCAATACCTAGAAACAGCCGTAGCCCAAGAAGACGCCCTTAATTACATGGAACCGCCAGACTGGTATATACCCTCACGAGAAGCATTAGGAGGTGTGCTATTAGCAACAGGTGATTATGCTACCGCCGAAAAAGTCTTCCGTGCAGACTTGCAAAAATATCCCTTAAATGGGCGTTCTTTATTCGGCTTGCAAGCCAGTTTACAAGCACTCGATAAAACTGCTGAAGCGCAACAAATTCAGACTCAATTAGCTACAACTTGGAAAAATGCCGATATACAACTAGCCCTGGAAAAATTATAAAGGAGCAGGGGGTAAGGGACAAGAAATTTTAGATTTTAGATTTGCGATTTTGGATTTCAATCTAAAATCTAAAATCCAAAATCCAAAATTGAATTGCCCCATGCCCTAATTAAAACTGCCTAACTATTGGTTGTCCGTCTTTGACTTCGCCGACTAAGACTAAATCGACGCAATTGACGAAAATGCCATTTTCGAGAACACCGGGAAGATTATTCAGGGTTTTCTCTAGGTTTACGGGGTCGTCAATAGAATCAAATCTGACATCTAAAACGAAGTTGCCTTGGTCGGTGATGACTGGGCCTGCTTTTTTCACACCCATACGGAGTTCTGGTTTACCGCCGAGTTTTTTGATAGCATCAGTTACGGGAGCGATCGCCATTGGAATCACTTCTACGGGTACAGCAAAGCTAGAACCCAAACGTTCTACTAACTTTCCACTATCAACAACGACAATAAATTGATTTGCCAAGTAATCTACCACTTTCTCGCGGGTGTGGGCTGCACCACCGCCCTTAATCAAATTCTTCTGCGGATCGACTTCATCCGCCCCATCAATCGCAATATCAATATGATCGATAGCGTCCAAAGTAGTGAGAGGAACGCCGTATTGCTTTGCTAGCACTTCCGACTGAAACGAAGTAGGAACGCCCACAATATCTTTGAGTTCACCAGACTGGAGGCGTTCTCCCAAATACTGAATAGTATAAGCCGTGGTTGAACCCGTACCCAACCCGACAATCGAACCTGATTTGACTAAAGCGGCGGCGGCTTTGCCAACTTCTTGCTTCATCAACTTCACGGGGTCTGCTGCTACGGTCATTCCCAAAAATGCTCCATAAAACTTATCTAAGAAGAACATAACCCAAAGTTACATACATTTTGCGCCTAGTTCTCAGTTTTCACAAAAGGTGGATGGGATACAAGGGTGATATGGGAGACGGGGAACACGGAGAATGACTATTAACGACTATTAACAAATGACCGTTGACCATCGACCAATAACATTTAATTATGCGTAAGTTTATCAGCACTGTATCTTTAGTTTTTTTACTCCAAAACTTCAGCACAATTCCTTTATTATCAGTGGCGCAAGCTGCTGCTATTGAACCATCAGAAGCGATTCAAAAAGTAGTCGCTGCCAAATGGATGACTAACTTTGCTGATGGCAATTTTTATCCAGAAAGGTTTATTAGTCGAGCAGAATTAGCGGCGATTATGGTTAAAGTATTTCGCCTAGATAAACGTCAGGCTGTCAGCAAAGAAAATATACTTATTTCCGATGTCCCATCATCTCATTGGGCATTTAACGATGTTCAAATCGTCTTAAAAACTGACATTATGAAAGGCTATCGGGGTAATTTATTTTTCCCCAATCAACGGGTAACCAAAGCCGAAGCCTTAGCCATTTTTGCCCAAGCCTATGGTGTATTTCAGTTTCCTGAAGAGACTGTCAAAGAAATTCTTGCTTCCCATCCAGATGCTAACTCAATTCCGACTTGGGCGAGACAAGCGATCGCCACCGTAATTACCGAAGGATTTATTAATACAGATGCCCAAGGTAATATTTTACCCCTCAATCCCATGACTAGGGGCGATATGGCTTACGTTTTAAGCAGATATTTGCAACGCCAACAACAACAACCAGATACACCAGTTGTCCCCGGCGCGCCAGAGAGTAGGCAAAATTAGGGCAGGAAGGACAAATTACAATTGTAGAGACGCGATTCATCGCGTCTTTGCCCAATGCCCAATGCCCAATGCCCAATGCCCAATGCCCAATGCCCAATGCCCAATGCCCAATGCCCAATGCCCAATGCCCCATGCCCCATTCATTTCTTTAATTGTCCCTTTTGCAATAATTCTGTGATTTTTTGGGCTGCAAGCGGGCGATAGAATAAATATCCTTGGACATCCTCACAATTAATAGATCTTAAAAATTCTAATTCTTCTTGTTTTTCCACACCTTCAGCAGTTAGCTTTAACCCTAAACTCTGCCCAAGCACAACAATCGCTTTGACAATATGCGCTACTTTTTGATCTGTGGTCAAATCTTGAATAAAAGATTTATCAATTTTGAGATGGTGCAGGGGCAATAGCTGTAGGCGTGATAAAGATGAATGACCTGTACCAAAGTCATCGATAGACAAATAAACACCCATTTGCCTTAAATTGTAAAGCACTGTTCTGGTGAAATCTAAATCTTCAATAGCAGTTGATTCTGTAATTTCTAAATCTAAAAATTTCGGATCTAGACCTGTCTCTTGTAAGATGCCAGTCAAGGTATCTACAAGATTTGGTTGGCGAAACTGTTTGGGAGACAGATTCACCGCAACAGTCAACGGTGGAAATCCTGCATCTTGCCAAGCTTTATTTTGCTTACAAGCTGTTCTGATTACCCATTCGCCAATGGGGACAATTAATCCGCTTTCCTCAGCTAGGGGAATAAAAATATTTGGCGCTACTAGTCCCATTTCTGGATGTTGCCAGCGTAGTAAAGCTTCCATACCAGTAATTTCGCCTGTGATAATATTTACACGTGGCTGATAATACAGCATGAATTCTTCTCGTTCTAGAGCATAGCGTAAACTCTTCTCTAAGGTGAGGAATGCAGGTGTTCTTTTACTGAGTGCAGGTGTGTAAAACTGGTAGTTATTTCTACCTGCATCTTTGGCATGATACAAAGCTGCATCCGCATGTTGGATTAGGGTTTCGGCATCTGGGCTGTTGTCATTAAACATGGCAATGCCGATACTAGCACTAATATAAAGTTCGTGCCCTTTGATTTCAAAAGCAGCAGTTAAAGTTTTGAGGATTTTCTGCGCTACTTGTTTGACCTCTTCTTGAGAATTTATTTGGGGTAATAAAATGGTAAATTCATCACCACCCCAACGGGCAACTGTATCACCAATTCTCAGAGACTCTTGAACTCTTTGTGCAACTAACTTTAATAGCAGGTCTCCTAATGTATGCCCCAAGGTATCATTGATTACTTTAAAACGATCTAGATCGAGAAACATTACCGCTAGGCTTTCCTGAGGTATACCTCCATCAGGTAAAGCTCGATCTAGGGCATGATTAAACTGTAGGCGGTTAGGTAAGCCTGTGAGTAAATCGTGAAGTGCTTGGTAGCGAATTTTCTCTTCTACTTGCTGACGCTGCCAAGCACCACTGATACTAGCTGCCATTGTTAATAAGGTAGACTCTTCATGTCTTGACCATTGACGTTCTTGGGAACAATCTGCTAAACCCAGGTAACCCCAAAACTTTTCTTCAAAACACAGAGGCACTAAAAAGATAGATTGAATTCTATCTCGTAATAAAATTTCTTGTTCAGCTAAAGGAAATTCGCGAGTCAGCCCCACAATAGATTGTCCTTGGGAAAGGGCTGTGTACCAACGCTCTAAACCAGCAGTTTGATAGACGAGATTTTGCCATTGTAACTGTGTTGGCTCAATATGCGATCGCGTCCATTCAAATAGCAAACTTACTGCCATTTCTCCTTTATTGGGGTGAAGATGGTTTTTGAATAGATAGGTACGGTCTACTTCGGCAGCTTCACCTAGTATAGCTAGAGTTTTTTCTACACCGCTTTCATAGTTCATGTCTACGAGCAAATAATTGGCAGCTTCGGCAACTGCTTGCAGTAATCTGTCTCGCTGACGCAGTTCAGCTGTAGCTCGCTTTTGCTCAGTAATATCTCTAATAATAAAAGTTCTAATTAAATCACTTTCTGGCAGATAATGAATAGATTGTTCAAAAATTTCTGCACCAACTTCTACCTCCCGTACAAAGGAATTACCTTCGCGATTTTTAATTGCGTTCAGCAATCCTTTTAATACTGGGTGTCGTTCCCCAGATTCTCTCAGTTTGGGAAATTTTGAAGATGCAGCTGGATTGAGGTAAATGACGCTTCCCTCTGTATCCATTTCGATGATGGGATTAGGGATAAGTTCTGGAAAGGATGCTAGGCGGGCGAGTACGGTTTCACTAGCACCCTCAAAGTTAGTATCGGGAGTGATCAGAGTATCAAAAGGGTTGACAGGATGCGCTTGTTCTGATAAGTAACTAGAAATGTCTTCAACAGTGAAAGATTCAGAAAAAGCTTTCTCTGACAAGTTGGAAATGGCGTAGTATTTTGCACTAACTTGGTTATTCCCAAATGCAATTACATCTCCGTGCTGAAGATTGTGAGAGTAGCATTTATTACCATTTACATAGATGCCATTGGTACTTTTTTTGCCTTTAAAATCACCATCAATAATTCTAAAGCCATATTGATCGGTTTCTGGAATAGTCACTCTTAATAAAATGGCATGTTGTCTTGACACGGAACGCGATCGCAGGACAATAGCGTTTCTTGAATCCCGACCGAGAGAATAAGTAGCTTCTTGAAGGGGGATAGTTTGTTGTCCCTGTAAGTCTTTGACAACTAAAAGGTGACGTATTTTTTCCCGTTCATTTTCTTCTGGCATACCTTTTTCTCACATTCTCATATTTTGGGTCTTCGTTGGAAAAATACTCATCCAAATAACTTGAGTTTTTACTTCAAAGATAAAGCCACTCAATTGACTTGATTGGTATTTATGAGAGGATAGCTTAGTTCTGGCGCAGAATTTAGCTATCTGGAACGATATGCCTAATTATTTAGCCAAGGCTTCCCAGGGGAATCATAGCTGTTTTCTCAACTCACTAGAATGATTGGAAAATTTGGCCTTACGGTCACATCTCTCGCCTTTTTAGTGTATTCACTACCAGAATAAATTCAAGTACCGAGGAAAATGTATGGTAGATTTGCGGATTTTTGGTAGATAGACGAAAATCTTAACAGCCTAACCTTTCTCATAACACGGTCATAGAAATCGGCTAATTTTTTATAATTAATGAAAAATTTTCTTAAATTTCTCGTGAAGCGATGTCTGACTACAAGATGCTGCCCATATACGCCAATTTTTCTCATCAAGTAAAGTTTAATTGCAATCAGACTTACCCAAAATATTATAGTGATAAATTATTAATTGAAGCCGAAAAGCTTTCCTGGCAGATCCAACAGCCATCAGTCTAAAAGTTAAATTTAGTTAAGAGGTAAAAACGCTGTTTCTATATCTGTCTCGTCAATTAACGATAACACCCAAAACAAAAGCTAATATTTCCTCAAAATAGTGCCTTAAAGGGGGCAATGTGACTGATTTTTGAATTTTCTGTTAACAGAAAAGCAATCAGTATAACCCCAGATGTTACTGAGAAATTAGAGGAAAACTAAGCAATGAGAAATTTGGGTGTTATTGTTTTAAGTAGAGTTTAAGTAGAGAAAATTATTAAGAATTATTTAGGCGATCGCACCACTTTTAATTGATATAAAGCAATTCTATTTGATATCAGGACAAGGGGGAAATAACTCTTTCGACCTAACCCCTAACCCCTAACCCCTTATGAACTCTTTTCCTCATTGCCCTGATGAAAGCGATTGGTCGATTAATTGGCCTGCATTAGAGGGTGAATTTGATTGGCTGCGATCGCTTGCTGATTGCCCCCAAGATCCGCGTTATCATGCTGAAGGTGATGTTCTCATTCATACAAAATTGGTATGTGAGGCGTTAGTCGCCTTACCTCAATGGCGGGCGTTACCTGCTAGAGAACGTTCAATAGTATTTGCGGCTACTTTGCTACATGATGTCGCCAAACCTGCGGCGACAGAAATCGCTGATGATGGGGCTATTTCCTCCAAAGGTCACGTAATCCAAGGTGCAAAAATGGCACAGCAGATTTTATGGGATTTGCAGGTACCATTAGCAGAACGGGAAGCGATCGCATCTTTGGTAAAATATGGCAGTTTACCTCTGTGGTTTTGGGATAAACCCAACCCTGAAAGGGCAGTTATCAAAGCTAGTCAAATTATCCGTTGCGATTTACTAGCTTTACTAGCAGAAGCCGACGTAAAAGGGCGTTATTGCGATGACCAAGCCCAATTAATCGAACGCATCGAATTTTTTCGCGAATTCTGTCAAGAAAATCACTGCTTTCACCAGCCGCGCCCATTTCCCTCAGCCCATAGTCGGTTTATTTACTTCCAAAAAGAAGATGGTAACCCAAACTATGAAGCATACGATGATACTCGATGTCAGGTTGTTCTTATGTCAGGTTTACCCGGTGCGGGTAAAGATACTTGGATTAGCGAAAATCTCCCGGATTGGCAAGTCATTTCTTTAGATAAACTCCGCGAGAAAATGGGGATTGAACCTGATGATGATCAAGGTGCAGTCGCAAATGCAGCTAAAGCCTTGGCTAAAGAATATCTGCGTCATGGACAATCATTTGTTTGGAATGCTACTAATATTAGCCGTCAATTACGGTCAATGCTGATTCGGCTGTTTGCTAATTATCAAGCCAATATTCGCATTGTGTATCTAGAAACATCATGGAATGAATTATTACGCAGGAATCGCGATCGCGCTGCCAAAGTTCCAGAGTCAGTACTTTATCGGTTAAAGCACAAACTAGAAGTTCCCAATATTACCGAAGCTCATACAGTAGATTGGATAGTGCATTAACTATATTTCTCACCATTAATTTTGCTCTCGTTCCCATGCAGAGCATGGGAACGCTAATACTCTCTCTTCCCTAGCCCCTAACCCCTAGTAGCGCAAATAGGCGAAAATTGAGATAAACGCGATCGCATCTCAATAGACAATGCAAATTACCAACAGTCTGCATACCGCTATTCTCGTTACTGACTTGGAACGCTCTGAACATTTTTATGGCACAGTATTAGGACTAGCGAAAATTGATCGCTCTCTGAAATACCCTGGTGCATGGTATCAAGTTGGTAACTATCAAATTCACTTAATAGTCGCTCCTTCTTCACCCACCGACAACCAAAACGAAAAATGGGGACGCAATCCTCATGTAGCTTTCTCTGTTGTTGACTTAGAAATTGCCAAACAAGAATTAGTCAATTGCAACTATCCCATTCAAGCCAGCGCCTCCGGTCGTCCGGCTATATTTACCCAAGACCCCGATGGGAATATTATCGAGTTGAGTCAGCAATGAGGGGACTGTTGACTGTTGACTGTTGACCAATGCCCAATGCCCAATGCCCCATGCCCCATGCCCTATGAAAATCATCGCCTACAGCTACACTGACCCTTTATTAGAAAATCTCCCTGATGCTGAGGATTGGGGATGGGAAGTGGATCGAGTGTATCGCGATTTGGGAGGGAGAACGCAATTACAGCAATTATTCGCTGACTGCAAAGCGGAAAGCGGAGTTTATTTGTTAATTCGCCGCTTGGAGGAATTGGGTGATACTGTTGGGGAAGTAAGCGATCGCTTGAATGAATTAGAAGCGATGGGTGTAGTAATAATTGCTACAGAACAGCCATACAGTTCTGAAAAAGGCAATCTCCGGGCGGAATTGTTGAAATTATTACAAGAAATTCAACGTCAACAACGCAGTCGGCGTATTCGCCAAGGACACGCCCGCAGTCGTTTGGCAACTTCACCGCCACCGGGTAAGCCTCCCTACGGATACCGTCGCACTAAAGATAAATACATTGTTGACCGCAGTACATCCCCGGTAGTTAAAGATTTTTTTGAACAATTTTTACTTTATGGTTCCTTGCGGGGTGCTGTGCGTTATTTAGCCAAAAAATACGGTAAAAAAATCTCTGTTACCACAGGGAGACGGTGGCTAACTAATCCAGTATATCGGGGTCATACAGCTTACCTAGATGGGGAGATTATTTCCAACACTCATGTAGCAATTATTTCTCCGGAAGAAGCCGCCCAAGTTGACCGACTTTTGCGCCGTAACAGTCGCTTACCATCGCGCACAGCTAGCGCACCCCGTTCTTTGGCGGGTTTGGTGGTTTGTGGCGAGTGTCAATCTCACATGACGGTTACTCGCGTCACCCAACATCGTCAAGAAAAAGAGTATCTTTATTTACGTCCGATTAGCTGTCCGCAAAATCCTAAATGTCGGGCGATCGCCTATGATAAAATTTTGTACAAAACTATTAATAAAGTTTGTCAAGAATTACCCCAAGCAGTAGCGGGAATGAACTTCCCACAATTAGATGCAATTAAGAATAATTTAGGAGATGCGATCGCTCGTCAGCAAGAAATACTGACTAAATTACCTGCATTAGTAGAAACCGGAGTATTAGATACAGAAACAGCAAATTTAAGAGCTTATAAACTCCATACAGAAATTTCTGCACTGCAAGCTAAGTTAGCTACTTTACCACCAGTTAATTTACGTTCTGTTGCTGTTGCTGTTTCTATTCCTCAATTTTGGTTAGATTTATCCGAAGCCGAACGTAGATTTTATTTTCGAGAATTTATTCGTCAAATTGAAATTGTTCGTCAACAATCTGCATGGGATTTGCAAATTATTTTTATATTTTGAGAGACGCGATTATTATATTTTGAGAGACGCGATTAATCGCGTCTCTACAATTGTCATTTGTCATTTGCGATTAAAAAACTCAACTATTTTTTATTTATCCCCCTTCCCTTGTCCTCCTTGTCCTACGTCCCTTCCCACAACTCCCTGCTGCTCTAGGTTTATCATGAATGCAATCTGCACTTTGTAATTAATTTAGCCAATTTTGGGTTTTTACAACTACAAGTCAGAGAAGTTTAATTGATGAACTGATGCTGACAGTTAATCTTTGCAACACTGTCATTATCAGTTCCTGAAATAGGAAAGCATAAAAATATTATAGTTATTTCCCTAAATATCCAACCTTTAAAGCTTTTGCAGATGCTATGAGAAGTTGCAGACAAAGCATAATCAGGAACTCCAAAGCATTATATTTGTATGATTTATATCTCGTTGATAAAAAATATTTTAGATAAAAAATAGAGTAAAAAAACTTAGACAAGTTTCTTCAAAAAAAAGATTACTATTTCAAAAAAATGAGTTAATTTGGAATCTAGCAATTGCTAAACACACAGGTTATTACTGGGTGGCAACATGAGAGATTCGCCTCGATCTCTATGTAATCAAACCAGCAAGCAAAATGATTATCATAGAATATGCAAGAAGGAAGCTTTATTTGGGGTCATCTAGGAAAACAACATCGCGCAGTTGATAAATTGATTGATGGCGTCTGGCTAATTGTTCTGCTATTGGCAGCAGTGTTACTATTTAGCGTCAATCTGGGAGGAGTCCCCCTACGCGATGGAGATGAGGGGATTGTGGCACAAGTCGCCCGTGAAATTTTCCGCGCCCCAGCCGATTCTCTGGCTTGGCTTTACCCAACAATCGCAGGTGAACCATATCCAGATAAACCGCCTTTAATGCATTTGCTAGTTGCTTGGGCTTATCACCTCAAAGGTGTCAATGAATGGAGTACGCGGATACCAGGCGCAATTTTAACGGCTTGTTCCGTACCATTACTGTATAGCATTGGGCGAGAGATATTCCGTCAACGTTGGGTGGCGATTTATAGCGCGTTGATTTATCTGACAATGCTACCTGTGGTGCGTCACGGTAGATTGGCGATGTTAGATGGCGCAGTCGTCAGCTTTTTGATGGTGATGATGTTATGTGTCTTGCGATCGCGTCGAGATTTGCGTTACTGTTTGGGCATTGGTATTGGTTTAGGCTTGATTTGCCTAACGCAAGGAATTTTTGGTTTATTGCTAGGTGCGATCGCAGTTGTATTTTTATTGTGGGACACGCCACGATTACTCACTTGTTACTATCTGTGGATAGCTATCGGCATCGGTATTCTACCAGCCTTTTGTTGGTATGGTGCCCAGCTATTACATTACGGTTACTCTTTTCTCAAGCTGGCTTTTATTAATCCCGCCATCAATCAAATTAGTATTGGCATCAAAGACAATTTTCAAATATCCTGGTTTCATTTTCAAGAAATTGCCCTGTGTGCATGGCCTTGGCTACTATTTGTCCCTCAAAGCTTACGCTTAACTTGGGAAAATCGCAATCTTAGCTGGGCAAGACTCGTATTAGTATGGATTGGGGTTTACCTGCTGATTATTGCCGGCATGGGTGACAAGCTGCACTGGTACTTATTCCCTGTTTATCCAGGTTTAGCTTTAGCCTTGGGTGCGCAAATCGCAGAAATCGAAAATTTACCCTTACTTTCATCCTATCCCCGGTCTTGGATTGCGGGGTTATCCTTAATGGCTTTAGCTGGTTCTGCGGGGAGTATTTTTTTTAGTGCTGGTGCTACACCAAAAACAGACTTACAAGTAATTAGCGCAGCTGTCGCCCTAACTATGACTTTAGCAGCCATTTACGCCGAACGGGGCGATGGGCAATTCCTAAAGATTCTTTTTTGGGGAACTTATATTTCCCTGCTGTTGTTAATGAAAACCAACTATTGGGTGTGGGAATTAGGCAACGCTTACCCAGTTAAACCCGTTGCCAGCATGATATTACAGGCAAATCCTGGCGTTAAGCAAATCTACACCTCATTTCCCTACAACCGTCCTTCCTTAGATTTTTATAGCGATCGCAAAATTACCCCCGCTACCTTAGGAGAATTAGAATATTATTGGCGCTACAAAAGTCAATCCTTCTTTCTCATCGATGAATCTGCTTACGAGAAGTTAAACTTAGAATCTGTGAAAATCATCGGTCAAGCAGAAGGTTGGCAACTGATTACGAAAAATAGCAATCGTCTGTAGACTACTCTTTGCTATGCCCAATGCCCTATTCCCCATGCCCAAAAACTCCATCCCCGTTCGGCTGACGCTCACGGCGGAAGCCTTGTGGGTGGAGTTTTTTATTATTTACACATATTCAGGACTCATTTTTAAATTTTTCGTAAACAAAAAAGCATTTCGCTTTCTCATTTATCAAAATTAAGTACTCATTTTCCTGTTTTAAGTAAGCAAAAAGCCATTTCACCTACTCATTAAGCCTTAACGAGTTCTCATTATTGTGTTTTCCGCAAGTAAAATACCATTTCGCCTACTCATTAAGCCATATCACCTACTCGTTTCGGTAAATCACGCACTTATTTTAGTGTTTTCCGCAGGTGAAATAGTATATCGCCTACTCATTTAGGTATATTGCGCACTCATTTTAGTGTTTTCCGCAGATAAAAAGGTAGATTGCTGGCGCAAAAATTGCCATGATTGACAATCATCTGCTGTCTAGCTACACTTTATTGTTTTTAGCGATGCCGAAGGCTGGCTACGCCTACGCATTTTTTGTTAAAACAAATTGAGTAATTGAATGTAGACACCTAATTTAAAATCCATCATTCATAATTTATAAAATTATCGTTAATTGTAGGGGCACTGGCACTGCCATGCCCTGAAGCGCGGTAGGTTAATTAAGACAGCCGCTACAAAAACAGGCGATCGCATTTTTGAAAAAAGCGCGATCGCACTATGCCCAACCTAGATATCGCACTTTCAAAGCTTCTTGAGAATTGAGTTTACGCTTACCGTTTAATATATCCAAAATTGTTTGTTCTTGCTCAAATATTACTAAAAAATCTTGTATCTTGAGATTATATTCTGTCATTAATGTTTGTAATAGTTCTCCATCGGTTAGTTCAGGAAATTTTTCATTTTTTTCTTCATAGTCATAGACTAACATTCCTAATACCTGTAGATAATCTCGATCGTCTTGATTAAGATTGTTTTTATCTAATATTGAGTTAATTTTTTGTTGCGTTGCAATTAATTCTGCGTCATTCGTAATAGGACGAGGTGGAAATTCTGTGATTAAACTAAGGTAATAAGGACTAGGGGTTGTTAAACCAGTCGTCATTTTTCCAATTTTCCTTATCGTAGTCTGCGTGGGTGAGAACGGCACGAATAAAGATAATTTGTGCTTGATAGTCAATGTAAGTAATTAAACGATAATTATTGCCACTGATATTAAAAACGGTAAAGTTACCAACTAAATCAGCCGAGGGAAATAGTTGACGCAATTGGGCAAAGTTCTCAAGGTCAGATTTAGTGATTCTGTCATACCATAATAATCAGCTATTTCTAGCTGTTGAGTGGGTTTCCCAAAATTCTCTTAAACTCCTGCGACTAATTACCCGCATGGTTTTAAAAATCAAATTAATGGTTAATAATACCTCATTGGTAAACCAATAGATAATGCGTCAAATTTGACAAGCGATCGCACTTGTTGTCTGTTTACTCAAAATTGCGCGATCGCCTATTTAATGGTTAAACAATCTGAGGGTAGAGATGCGATCGCTTGGGGTGATTGAAGAGCATAGTATAAAATTTTGCCTGCAAGGGAAAGCACGTAGTCAACGAAAGAATACTTTTGTTGACTGTTCCCGTTAACAAACTTTATCTGCTAATGCTTTCGCTTGATTTCAGTCACCCTAATTACTCTTCCGTTTAACTCTAATAGAGTAAAATTGGAAAAACTAGCTAAGAAGCTAAGGTCGCTAATTCCATCTCCCTCTAACCTTAAATCAGTAAGATGGGAGAGACTAGCTAAGGGGCTGAGGTCGCTAATTCTATCTCCCCTTAACTCTAATTTAGTAAGATTGGAGAGACTAGCTAAGGGGCTAAGGTCGCTAATTCCATCTCCCCTTAACTCTAATTTAGTAAGATTGGAGAGACTAGCTAAAGGGCTAAGGTTGCTAATTCCATCTACCCATAACACTAGGGCGTGTCATCAATTAAGCCAGATAACAGCAGCAGCAAGATAAATTGCACCTAAAAAGTTCCTTGCCCGCTTGTCATAGCGTGTGGCAATTGCTCGAT
>NZ_CAWPNJ010000091.1:0-17183 GCF_963889195.1 Calothrix sp. FACHB-168 | reverse complement strand
ACCACAATCTACTTAATTCGTTGATTTTTCCATTTTTGGGTGTAAAGCTTGTCACTCAGTTATCCTGAGTTACTTTGTCATGTGTTTAGTCTAAACTCCAGTTATCAATTAATAACAAATTAAATCCCTCAAATATTATCTATACGAGGGATTATACATATTCTAGATGTTGGTGATTATTGCGCCAGTTTCCAACACTTCTACACCACTTATAAACCCTTTATCATCATTTATTCTCCTATAAGTTAGGGTTTCACCCTCACTTAATGTTTGGACGTATTTACCCGAATTATTTCCTAAATATTCTTTGATTTCAACTATTGAAGACATACTAGACATTTTATGAATATCTTTTTCAGGGATGTTTAATTTTTTGGGGTTTGTTTTTACTTCGTTAACCTCTGTTTTTACTTTGTTAACCTCTGTTGTTATGTTTTTTCTAGTCTCCATATTTGAATCGTAAAAACCATCAGGTACAAGTGAGACTAAATCGATATCATCATTAATTTTTCGCCCTTGCTTGCGGTTGTCATAAGCGTTTAACCCATGCTTGTTGTTGTGGTCGTCAATTCTAATGTTGTACTTTTCTAAAATCATTTTGATAGTTGCGGGTTTACTACCAGTGAGCGCTTGAATAGATGATTGAGTAATCATCCACTTTTGATTTTTTTCGGTGCATTGGTTATTGTGATTTTCTAGGGCATAGATAGCGCGTTTTGCCAATTCCTCAGCCCTTCCTGGGTGAGTTTTGTATGTTGGGCTAGATAATAAATCGCTAGTGGGTACAGCCGTTAAATCAGCTTCAATTTTCTCTAATTTCCCGGTGATTGTTTTCGCATAAACTTGGCAAGCACGGCGAACGAAATCAGCCAACGATATACCTGAGTGCGCGATCGCATTTTCTACCATTTGCTGAGTATCGCTATCTAGTTGCAATTGTGAAATATTCATATCATCTAATGTGGTTTGTACTGGCTGTTGTTCTTGTTGTTCCGCTTTCCATTGCTGTCTTGCCTCATCTCCTACCGTGTCCCATTCTTCAGTAGAAAGTGATAGATATTTAATGGCTAAGTGTTGGTATCTCCCAATGTTACCCTTACCTTTATTAGTGAAATATTGCCAAGTGTTTATTTTCGTTTCGGTGTCTGGGAAAACTGCTAAAACAGCATTACGCACATCTTGTAATGGGTTTTTTCGGCTGTTGGGTATTGGGTAAGCTTCTCTTATTTGTTCGACTATTTCAACAGCTAACGCTTTTATTTTTATCTCATCCTCAACACCTTTTAGGTTTTGTGCCAGTTTTTTTCCGATTTCTACCCACTTCTTAGACATAATTGAGATATCCTTTTATTTCACTATATCCCTATACTAGACCACTTGTATATACATTGTCAAGAGGTCTTGTATAGGGATTTATTTAAATTCGGGTAATAGTACCAGCTTTTATCTCATACCGTTTGTAGGCTGAGATTGTATTATCATCACCATCCCCTAATACTTGCTCCCCAAATCTTACAAAGTCATAGGGGTCAACTTTTGAATTAACAACACTTGCCCTAAAATATGCTGCTCTAAATTTGTGGTAAGTGCGCTCAGACTCATCAGAAATGAAATCCCATGATTTAGTTGCTTTACTCAGTTGTTTTGAGAAACGTCTATTTACCCGTTCAGGGTCTTCATTTGGTGCAAATCTTTTATCATTCTTCTCAAGCCACGCCAAACCATCACACACAAGTTTTGCATGAATTAAAGTAGGGATTTTAAAAGGTTTTTCTCTGAGAGAAACTAACCTACCATCAGCTTTTACTTTTCTGGCTTTACCTTTCAACTGACCTCTAAAAATAACCTCATAATCGTTGTAGTACTCAAATGACGCTGATAAATGTATTTCAGCCATACGTCGCCCTGTTACTAACGCGATCGCACAACTTATATCAGGCCAGTCGTTAGTGGTTACGTTTTTTAAATCTGAAAGTAAAGAGTAAGCGAGATTTAGGGAATTGGTCAAATCAATCTCAACACGGTTTTCCGGCTGACTCCTTTCTTCTACACCTTCTCTATAAATCTTGTTTTTGAGTAATCGATTTTCGGCAAAGAGTAATTTTAATGTGTTGTGAAAGTTGTTGATTATCGTGTTTGTGCCGTTTATGTTGGCGTGGTCTTTTAGGTCGGTTTTTGCTGCTACTTTTAAAGCTTTAATTAGTCGGGGTATTTGTGATAGTGCTGTATTATATTGCCGTTCTTCTTCTGGGCTATTGTCTGGGTATGTAAAGCGCAGTGATTGTGCTTCATGTATAGCTAAATCTTCCCATCCAGGAACGTTTATATTCTCGCCAGTTTCGTCATCAAATACGCTCACACCTTTTTTGCGCTCATTTTGCTTGAATGGGGCTAGTTTTTCAAATTGCGGTAGGAGAAATTTAACACGACGATCAATGTAGGTGTTTTCCAGATCATCAACCGACTTAAGTTTTTGAGCCATTGTTTCTACCCTTGTTTATTACCCTTACATAAAAATTATAAACAAGGGTAATAATAGTGTCAAGAGTATTTGTATAGAGATAATACTTATAAGTGAGGAAGTTAATTTAAACACTTTAAAAATCTACGGGTAAGAAAAATGGTAAGAAATGCGAGTGTAGCAGATTTGCAAAGTCTTACCGTGTATATGGTTTATGATGTGATGCTGCTCACCCTAATTGCGCGGTCGATGGTTAGTTTTTGTAAGTAATTAGTTTTTATCGTTTTTATTTGTTACAACGAAATTACTGATTGACAGTCTATGCTAAATTCAGCATACTTTATAGTACATGGACAAAGAACAAGAGAAAACACAGCTTAAAAACTTTAGAGCTATAGGTAGTGCTTTAGATGATTTAAAAGAGTTTCCTGAAGATGTACAAGATGTAATGGGGTATGCCCTTGAATTAGCTCAACGGGGTAAAAAACATCCAAACGCAAAACCTTTACATGGTTTTTCAGGAGCAGGTGTTTTAGAAATTGTAGATGACTTTGACGGTGACACTTACAGAGCTATATACACTGTTAGATTTGAAAATTTTGTTTTTTTATTACACTCATTTCAAAAGAAATCTAAACATGGTATTGCTACGCCAAAACAAGATATTGAGTTAATAAATAAGAGGTTGAAAAGAGCCAAAGAACAATATTTAGAAGAAAAGGGTGGGAATAATGGATAAAGAAGATAAAGTTTTTATCGGTAGTGGTAATGTCTTTGCTGATTTAAATTTACCTAATCCTGAAGAACGTTTAGTTAAAGCCGAACTCGCTATAAAAATTAGTGAAATCATTACCAGTCGTAAGTTAACTCAAGTTCAAGCTGCTGAAATTTTAGGTATTGACCAACCAAAAGTTTCATCTTTAATAAGAGGTAGATTAAGAGATTTTTCTGTTGAAAGACTGATGAGATTTTTAAACATCTTAGGTAATGATATAGAAATCAAAATTAAACCTAAGCCAGAACATCAAAAATCAGCAAGTACAACTGTAGTTTGGTGTTAATTAAAAATTAAGATAAAAGTACTGGAAAGCTTAATTATTATCCAGTACTTTTATTTTTGTACGTTGAATTATCACACAATATTATTTATAACCGACTTAACCCTGTTAAGTTAATATCCGCAGGATTTATCAGCACATAATACTGAGCATTACAGATATCAGCACAACAATACCGTTCAATCCAGTCTGATATTACACTGATAGCCATACCTCCGCCAGTCGCAAACACAGGACTACCATTCAAAAGTGCTTGACTGACCTTAGTTAGTAATGACTCTACAATCGGCATTTCAGAAACCCATTCACTCAAAGCATCTTGAACGATATCACCAATCTCTACTGTTTCTGTACCGTGTCTATACTTCACAGAATGCTTACCGTCTATAAGTTTTGAATTTCTCAAAGCACTTTCTAGATTATCTTTCTTGAACTGGATACCGCCTCTATCTATCCGGGCTAACGCAATACTCAAGCGTTCAATAATAGCTTTCATACCGTTACCACTGCCTGGAGTCTGTTCAATCGCTTTGGGTTGCTTGCCTACTTGATAGCTTGAGAATGTGAGCGTACCGCCACCTAAATCAAGAATATGGAACTCTGAACAGCCTTCAGGAATACGTTTATTAGCTTCTAAAGATGCCCCATAACCTTCAGGGAACAGGTAATCATTATTAGCAATTTCAATCTCAAAATTACAACCTTCATAACTAAATTGTTTTGTACCTTGCAGAATTTTAGCTATGTCATTACGTTTGCTAGAGCTTAGACTGAGTAAGCGTAGTGTGATTTTAATTCGTGCTGGTTTACCCTTATATTTGCGTTCACTAGCTATATCAGAAAGTAAGTCAGGATGGTTAGTCAATGCACCTATCAACCATTTATCAAGGTGCTTAATCTTGTTGTCTTTAAAGGCTTCTACCAGTTCACCATTAAGTGATGATGTCACCCTACCGACTGCATAATTTTTAGTACCAATTGAGAAACAGCCACTAATACCCGTAGGCAATTCACCAGAAACTATTTTTAGAACTGACGGGTATGAACCACACCAATCATTGATAACAAACTTGGCTCGACTGCTGCCAGCATCTAAATCTAGCTTGATAGATACTTGCTTATTCTGTCTATTAGCTGGTTTGCGGGTTGCTTTCTCTGGTGTCAATAACTCTGGATTGTTGATAACCTCTAAACTTTTAGCTTCAATAGTGCTGGAATGATTACCGTTAGTAGCTTTCATTATTTTCTAGTTCCTTTCTAATTTCAATTTGTGCGCGGTCTGTGCGCTACTCGTGCGCGAAAAATAGCTTAGTTGCGAAATCAACTCTTCTATTGCGATTGAACTGTTAAGAGAAAAATTCAATTAGTGAGAGAAACTTTTTAACAGTAACTAGAGCTATTTATTAATAATTAATCAGTCTTTAGTTACTGTTAGTAAATTGTTTAAAAACCTAAGTCTAGAATATTGGTTATGTCTGTTGTGAAGTGCTTTCCGCAATCTTTACAGCGATAGCGTTGCTTGCCGTTCTGCTTGCCATTGCGCTGTAAATTGGGACTGTCACACTCAGGACACCTACACCCTACATACCCGGAATCAGCGCTGTTTTTAGCTGATATCACATCCTTATTCTGTAAGGGTTCTAGCGTTTGTAGCTGATGGGTAGCTGATACGTCTGCGCTGTCAGTGGTGATAGACCAGCTATTAATCACATTGTCATAAGTGTAGGTTCCAAATGACGGTAACTCAATAAAATAAGGCTTTTTATTTGGTTCCATTACTAACGCGAATCGGTATGAATTGGGGTCTGTTTTATCGAGTCCTAACTCATCATTTTTGAGGTTACAAAACTCGGTTAACTTATCAGCAATACCCTTTAATCGTGTAGTCTCTTCAGTCGTTAGTAAATTTGTATTAGTGAGCGCGTCATACGCATTACTTCCGATATGAACATTTACTGCTGAGTTCCAATCGCTTCTATCCATACCTGGATACTCACTGACATTGGCATTCTGACCTATAAAGATAGCCCCTAGATTTTGGTGTGATGCTTGCTTGATAACGAAGTTGACATTTGCTCCTATAGCCGACTTCTTGCCCTTCGTGTGACTCATGGTCGAGTCTATTTCATCAAATACGGATAACTCAAAAGCGTCTCTAGACTCTAGACCGTTTGACCTTGCGTCTACTTGTTGCGCTAAATTTGCGATCGCCTTCTCAGAATCCTTGTGTGATGTGCCGACCGTTGGTAATGTCCAATAATTTTTTAGTGAATCGTGTTGTGGGTTATAAAGTTTTGCGGTTCCCGGTCGATTCTTGAGAATGCACACAGCGATATTTTCAGCCGTTGGACTCTTACCGCTTTCAGAACCGCCAGTGATGCGGATACGTGACCAACCTTTGACGGTAGCCTCAAACTTGGTAGCAGGTATCCATAGCTTGCTGACATCTGTTTCATTAGCTTTTTTCTTGGCGGGTTTACGAGTTTGAACATCCAAGACCATCAAACCAGATTGATAGTTAGGGGTGAATGTTGGGAGTGTCAAAGCATTGGTCAAACCTGCTAACTGGGGTCTGTTGTCTTTGTCATGCAACATATCAGCAGTCAGGTAAACCTTATTCCTACCAGTGGCAAAGGTCAGGGTGTAGCCTGTTTCTGTTTCCTGCCAGCCGATCGCATCCAGCACATAGCCATAGGCTTGATAGTAGAAATTGATAATTGCATTGCCAGCTTGGGCATAGTCGATGGTTCCTGTAAAAGTCCAGGGTTTACGAAGTTGCTCTAATTCTTGCTCTAGACCATTGATTTGTTCTAATAGCTGGCTTATCAAATTATCACGCTCTTGTAACTTGGCTACAGCTTCCCTGCCAGCTTGTAGTAATTCTGTGTAGTTGGTTTCGTAGCGTTCAACGTGCTGATTATTGGAAACTACCCAATCATTAGCAATAGCTCTAACTTGTGCCTCTAGACCATCCTTTAATTGCTTAATAGTTTGTCCGGCATGGTTTTGAGTGCTGATGATATCTGATTCATACTGCTGATAGCTTACAGAATCATCAAGCAAGTTATTTAAATATCTGATAGCGACTGATTGACCTTTGCAACGTAATTCAATACAACCATCAATAATTTTCTCTTGCATGTCTAAGCCTACATCAATCAAATCATTAAAGGCTGTTAGTTGGTCGTACTCATCCAATTTTTTGATATAGCGATTACGGAATTTATCTACTTCAATCAAAACATTGTTGAAATCATCGGCAACTGGCTGATAGTTTCTCATCAACGCTTCAATGTGACATTCTAGTTTTTTCATTGAGCGGTTGTAAGTTTGGCGAACAATTCTATGGGCTTCACTGGTTGAGAAGCGACCAACATCTTTTAAGTTAGCCTTGAGATTATTGATTTCTTCCCGACTAGATATTAGTTCATCACCACGGGCTTTTAAAAATTCAAGTGCTTTAGATAGCTCGTTTTCTAGCTGGCTACACTGCTTTTTAACTGCGTCTAAATCACTGTTAGCTTTGATTAGTTCTCGCGAGAATTTACCAGCGTCGGTTGTTCTTTCAGTGATTAATTTGTTGTAGTGTTCTAATTCTTTCTCGTGAAATTTAAAAGCCTTGCTAGTGGTTAACTCACCTAGAACTACACCAGCGATAGAGAAGCCGATTAAAGTTTTACCTAATTCCTTAATAGTTGTGTTTGGTTGAAACACTGCTACCGTAGAAGCTAAACCTAGACCGAACGAAAAAAAGAACAACTTATTTTTGAAACTGTTAAGTGCTTGCATGATATGATTCCTGTACTTTAATTTATGTTTTTTTGAGGGGACTGTATTCGCTGTACAATCCCCAATTTCTTAGACTCCGTTGTTAATGGAATCTTTCAGGTATTTCTGAATAATGTCTTGGGTTTGACTCTGGATACTTTTAATCTCAGCTTCGCGCTTTTGCTCTTGCGCCTCAAACTTTAAAGCCATTTGACTTGTTTCATTAGATAGCGCTGTAGTAGTGATTTGAGCCTGTTTTAAGCGTTCGTTAGAGTGCTGTAACTTCTCTTTATCAATCTCTAATTCAACGTTTTGACGGTCAAAGCGTACAATCTCTTGATTTACTTTGACTTGCTCAGTGGCAGACTTGATTACTGATTGTTGGGCTTTGTGGTATTCCTGTTTAGTCTTGCCTACTTCGTTGATGTACTTAAAGCCAGCTTGGTAGAGTTGCAATGCTCTAGTTGCACCAGCGTATTCTGCTAATCCGTTGGTTAACTCTTGCTCTGTTGCCTGGGGTAAGCCAGATGGATGCAACAAATCACCAGGAACTAGAGAATTAAAGTCAAGGCTAGGAATTGATAAGTCACCGTAAGGATTATTGTTGTGTTTTAACTGGCTGGATGCGTAACTGTGCTTGTAGCCGGTGCCTGTGGGTGCTAACGCTTGTTTGATGTTGTTTGCAGTGTTGGCAGCAGTGGCGGCGGTCGTGGTTACAGCGTTGGCGACAGTCGAAACAGTATTAGTAATTGGTTGTAACGTTGTGCCGATTGTGGCGGCGACTTCTTGCGCTTTATTCCCAACATTGGCGAACCGTTCTTTTAATTTTGCCCTTGCTCTTTCGTCACGTTCTTGGGTAATACGTTCAATTTCGGCTTGTTTTTCGCCTGTGGGATCTGTAATTCCATACTTTTTACGTGGCATAATTAAGCTATTCCTTAATGAATGTACTTGATGTAAAAACACTGGATTGATTCATGGTCTTTTCAGTGTTTTGGTTTATGCGGCTAATCCAGCAAATAGTTAATAAAGATATAGCCGCGAGAAATAACAAAAACTCTTTACTAGAAGTCATCGACTAACAAAGCCATCCTTGCAATAATGGGGTCAATTTGCTGGTGTAATTCTTGAGTAGTTTCAAACTCTTGGATAGCTTGCGGCGATTGAGGTTTGAACTTTTCAAAAGTATCTTGATTGTAGTGGGGAATGCTTGCGCCAAATTGATAATTACTCTTGCGAAGTTCCCACAGTAAATAATTTAAAGCTTCCCCGCAATCACACCCCATTTGAGAAGCAATCGCCTCTAAATATGTCTTGTGGTGAGTACTAATAGTAAGTCTCAATCGTTTAATACCCATGCTGTAAAATCCTCTAAATGTTCAAAAATAATACCAGTCTCGCCACAGAGATAATGCCAATCGGGTGTGCCTTCGGTGTATGCCAAATAATCAGAAAGACGCTCAAAATAATGACCAGTTTGCGGATCGTAAAAGTAGAATATTTGCATGGTCATTCAGTGCAATTGGGTGATGTTACGGTGATTTCATCGCCCGATTTTTCTACAGATATTGGTGCTTCTATTGGCATCCATAGAAAATAATTCAGCGCAAAGCATCCCCATATAAAGGAGATTTTGGAAAGTATAGACATTAGAAAAATCCTCAAATGATTTACTGATGTGGCTCTAGCAAGTTCGGTGCGTCTCGCGGCTTATCCGTTTCCGGTTGCTTGTCCCATCTGTAAATCAGTATAAATCAAAGTTAATGCTTTTGCAAGAGATTTGATTAAATTTTTCTCAGTTTTATAAAAGATTTTTAAAATCAAGTTTAATGCTTTTGCTTGTGGTATGGTTGTATAAAGATTTTGACTTATCGAGAGATAATAAAGGATGTAAGAAAATGATTACCCTTATGATTAGTCGCAAAAGCACCACGTTTAGAATTGATGAAAGAATTATCGAAGCAATAGAACGTGCTGCAAAGTTAAACAACGCCAGTAAGAACAGATATATAGAGATGCTTTTTATCAAGCACTGCCAGGGTCTAGGGATATTACCTCTAGATTTTGAGCCATTGGGGGAGACTAGGGGCGGCGATCGTAAAAGCCAAAACCAAGATTAACAGTTAGCCGGAGTCTATCCGGCTTTTAAGTTTTCCGTATTTAGTTTTTAAAAACTGACCTCAGTTTTAGCGAAAATCTGTAACTTTATTTCTTAAGCTTAGGCGATCACAACATGCCAAAACCTATAAGTATAAATGCCTAATTTGCAGATATTCCGCGCACAAAGTATAAATTAACACTAAAATAACACTTAGATACAAATTAAAAATCCCCAGGTTTTAGGAGTGCTGAGGATTTTAGATATGTATCAAAAATTACGTATTCAATTTTGAGGCTGTTTCTTTATGAAGTATAGCGCGACAAAACCTAAAAAATCACAATCTCGGAAAACTTCTAAAAATTGGTTTGTAGAAAATTTACCTCAGTGTCATTGTGATCGATGCGGATGGTCTTTTCTCAGTTGGCAGGATGGGTACAAAGTTTGCGCAAGTTGTTTAGATCGGATTTTCGATTAAAAAACTATGGAAGAAAGATTTGATTATGTGCGTTTGCCTGGGGATAGATGGATGGTTCTAGATAATGAAACGAAAGTATTTTCGCACCCTGAGCTATTAAAAAGCTTAAACGGCTTTTATCCACCATGCCCAAAAAATATACCTAAGCGATTGAAGCGCAAATGGCTTAAAAAATACGCAAATGAAAATACCCCTACACCAAGCAAGCATAAGGGTAAAAGTTGATTGTTGGGATGTGGCGGTTAGGCGGCTGCACTTTTATCAGGGCGGGTAATAATTAATTTTCCTTGTCCTAAAAGCTCTATAAGCTCTGACCGACTAATGAAAAAATCGTTTTTGGCTATTTCCTCTAAATTATCCCAGCTTTCAGGAGTTACATAAATCGATTTTTTAGCTTTAGTCTCACCGTGCTTTGTTGGTCTTGCCATAATTGCCTCATTTATCTTTATCTCTTCAATTTAAATATAGTGGTTTTTAATCAGGTTATCAAGGGTTGACAATACAGATTAACACCTGCTATAACTAAATGTATGAAATGAAACACGTAAAACTAAGGTTTACCCAGGTGGTTGTGTGCTTTTCATAAAACCTAAACAATCTACATCACAAGGAATCTAAAATGGGAATTTCAATTTCTCGCGCTGGCAAACTTATTATTGATGTTGATGGCTATGTATCAGCAAATCTTGATAGCTTACAAGTCGTTGATAGTGCGGATGAAAATGGGCGCGAACGCAGCCAGTTAGAATTTATTTTCAAAGTACCTACAACCAAGGGGACATCAGATAAATATCTTTGGACTGGTTTAAACGTCAACAGTGAAAAAACCTATTATCCAGTTGATGACGATGGTGTTATCAGCACTACACCAGAATACAACAAGCTCACACAGCTATTAATCGCATTAGGATTACTAACGGAAGAAAAATTAAATAGTGATGATGAATTAGATATTGATATTGAATCTTTGGTAGGGCAAGAATTCCAGTTCAAAGTAAAGCCAAACAAGCTCAAACCAGCATTATCGGATATTGACATAAAATCAATCCGCTTTAAGGTTGCGCCGCAAGCATCAAAAACAATTCAGATCACCAAAGATAAGTAAAAGGTAGGTTTTTATACCTACCAATAAGCAACCAAGCAATACTTTCTCAGGGCGTTGCTTGGTTCTCTTTAACTATAAGGATATGATATGGCAATTAAGATAAAAATCGACAATCTTAAACGTATTAAGTGTACTACAATTGTACCACTTGAAACCACTCAAACACCACTACAAGATGCACATTTAAAAGAATGGTTGGATTCGGGTGTAGATGAATCAATTATTCTTTTAAATGTACAATCAATCGCCGGACAACAAATTATAGACTTTTTAAATATTTCCGATTTAAACAAATGGCAACTCAATAAGCAATATGGTGAAGTGCTTAAAGGTGGGTGGATTTGCGACAAAACATTCAAGGCAAATAAACCTAGACTGATTAAGCAAAAGCCAATTAAATACGAAAATCCAAAAGGGTTAAGTATTGAGCCTATTCTATTAGATTTACCTGAAGAGATATGGCAAAAAATCGCTGATAAGTACGGTATTCACAAACCTGAAGATTTAAATGGTTGGGAATGGGTAGAGCAGAATCCACAAATACCCGTTGCTATCGCTGAAGGCGTTAAAAAAGCGGGATCAATCATTACTTCTCAACTTATCCCAACTATTGCATTACCCGGACATACCTCAGCCTATGAAAAAGATGGCGATGTAAGGTTTAAACGGTTTCTAGATTCTGAAAGATTGTTATATATCTGCTTTGATAACGACTTAACAACATCTGCAAGGGCTAGTGTTGCAAGTTCTATAAAAGGGATTATAAAACGTTTATGCCGCGATAAAAATCACAGAGTTTTAGCCAAGCCAAGGGCTGTAGTAAAAGTCTGTCATTGGGAAAAATATAAAGGTATTGATGATGTATTGATGCAATCCGGTATAAGTACTGTTGATAGGATTTTTAAAAATGCTATTAATTGGGATAAATGGGTTGATGATAGCTCTAACACGCTAGGATTTGCACCAGCAATAACATTTAATAGTAATCGGTTTGAGTTTACGGAGTTGCACCCCGAAGCAACGCTAATAGGGATTAAAGGGCGGAAAGGTAGCGGTAAAACTTGGTATATGGAGCAGTTGGTTTTACAAGCTAAAAATTTAGGGCGTCCCATTATATCTATTGTTCACAGAATTCAATTAGCTGTGAGTAATGCCAAGCGATTAGGTATTACATATATTGATGATGTTGATGGTAAAGTGTCAGAGCATAACTCTATTTCACTTGTAATCGATTCATTAGCAAAAATAAACGTCTCAAATTTTGAAGGTGGGTTAATACTAATAGATGAAGTTGTGCAAGTTGTAGAACATCTAATGACATCGGAGACTTGTAAAAATAAACGCGAAAAAATCTTAAAAAAATTAAGTCAATTAGCGCAAGTTATTTTAAATACAGGTGGTCATTTTGTATTAGCTGATGCTGATTTAAATGAATTCACAATCAGATTTTTTATAGGGCTTTTAGGTGATAGTATTGAGCCTTATATTATCCACAATGAATATTGTGAAGAATCCTATACTTGCTATATTTCTGAAGGATTTAAAGCCAAAACAGAAACAGGTGTCAGAAACACGCCAACGGATGTTATAGCAAGTGCATTAACGGCAGGAATACAAGGTAAACGTGTAATGGTCTGTCTAACTGGACAGGACGAAATGTCAAAATGGGGGACTATTAACGTTGAAAAATTATTTTTAAGTTACGGAATATCTAATGTAATCCGCATCGACTCTGAGACTACAAAAAATCCTGATCACCCAGCTTATAAAGCAACATCAAAAATTAATATTTTGTGTGATACGTACCAAATTATTATAGGGAGTCCCTCAATTTGTACAGGTGTTTCTATCGAAAATAAGAATAAATTCGATTTAGTTGTAGGTGTGTTTACAGGTGTAGGCGTACCCGATGCAACAAGACAATTTTTGATGAGATTAAGAGATATATCTATACCTCGATTAATTTGGGTTGCTGAACGTGGTGTAACAAGTGCTTATACAAATTTAGGAACTAGTGATAAATCAGTAGAAAAACGCAGTAGTGAATTATTTGAATTCAATACCGAACTGTTACGTGTACATGATGCTGAATGGTCAGAGGAATACCCAGAAATAAAACACTGTAATACAGCTAGTGCTTATTTTAATCGCTTAACTAGCACAAGAAATACTGAGGTAGCACAATTTAAAAAATATGTCTTACACGGTTTAAATCAAGAAAATGCCAGAGTAATAGAAATTGAAACTAGTGATGCTTTAATTAGCTCCCTAATCGATTATCAGACGCTATGGGATCGTGCTGAAGAAACTAAATTAGAATCCTTAGAAACCTATCGTAACCAATTGGAAGCACAAACATTAATTGATGATGAAGACTACGCAAAATTAAAAAATCAAACTGACTTAACTGATGATGAACGATTAGCATTAGAAGCAAAAATAATTTTTAAGAAATACGGCGAAGTTATACCAGTTACAGAAGATTTAATTACAAAAAATGCACAAGGTTGGTATGAAAAAATACGCTTACATTATGCGGCAACAGTTGGCTTTGATGTTATAAAGTCTCTACAGTTACTTAGTGCAAGTACACAAATAAATATTAGCGATAACAACGTAATAAGACATGATTTTAATGATAGACAAAGATTAATAGCGCAATGTGAATTTATTCGTGAATCTGGATTACTTGAGTTATTAGAAAAATCTGTTTTATCTAGTAACGATGATGATTGTGTTGAGATTTTTGAACATCTATTAGAACAACGTGAAAACATAAATTTAATATTTGGTGTCCAATTAAAACGCCAAAAAACAGTTAAATTTGATTTTCAAGTCATCAGTACTATGTTTAACTTATTAGCTATAACCTGTACCGCTATTACTAAGAAAGTTAAAGGTAAGATGCAAAGGGTGTATACAATTAATACGATTGATGATAAGAGGGATGAAATATTCCAAGCATGGCTAACTAGAGACATTGATCGAGCTAAAAACTGGGAAGAATATAAACATGAATGGGAAGTTAAAAGACTAGTTGCACAATGCACAATTGATATTGATAAAGAATATTTAGAAGCTTTACAAGCTAAAAATATTTTTAATGAAGCATGGGAAAGAGTTGATACATTAACTAGAATTACATTAATTAATCGTGCTGATAATTTCGAGTTACCTATACCTACCACAAAAGAAATTAACCCAGATGCACCAGACTATCAAGAAATACTGACAGACATAGCAACTTGGCAAGAGATTTCACTTGATATCGAAACATACGGATTAGACAGCAAAAATAAAGAAGGTTTACACGCGCGTAAAGGCAGAATACGCCTAATACAAATAAGCAACGGTGAAACTATCTACTATGTTGATTTAGGTGGTAGAAAATCAACACAATGTAACATCAAATTAAAACAGTTTTTAGACTTGCTTAACAAGCAAATCAGCAAACCTGATATTAAAATTATTGGGCAGAATGTACACTTTGATTTGAGGTTTTTAAGATTTCAGTTAGGTTTTGATAGACCTAAAAATGCTATTGATACAATGCTTGGTGCAAAGGTATTTTTTGGTGATTATGGCTCATTACAAGTATTAACAGGTGGTTATGGATTAGGTAATTTAGCAGCTAGATTTCTAGGCTTACCCGTTGATAAAACAGAACAAAAATCAGACTGGGGAGCAACATTAACTACATCTCAGATTGATTATGCTGTTAAAGACCCTTTTATCACTTACCACTTATACAAGAGACTTTTAGAGGTATACAGTAATCCGGCTAAATTTGGTTTTGGTAAGTTGGCGCAAGATGGTTTACTTGATGCTTGGCAATTAGAGAATGATATTATCCCTTGCGCTATTGAATTAGAATATGTTGGTTTACCGTTTGATGAGATTGAAGCAAGAAAAAATTTAGAAATTTGTAAAAAACATCAAAACGAACTGCTGCGACAATGGTATGAATTAGTGCCAGACTTGAATTACACACAAACACAAAAGTTAGCGGCTTATTTAAATGAAAAATATAACTTAACCATTAAGTCATTAAATAAGACACGATTAGCTGAATTAAAAAATTTACCAGAGATTGAGTTATTAGGTAAATTAAGAGCAATTAAAGTACCTATTCAACAATTAGAAGCATTACTAAAAAGCGCTGCACAAACAGGTAGAGTTCAAACAGTCTTTAACACCCTCACAGGAACAGGTAGATTCTCAAGTGGTAATTCTAAAACATTCAAAGATTTACCAAACTTACAGTCAATATCTGCAAAAGCAAACACAGCACTAAAAGAATTTAGCGATTTAAAACCAGTAAGAACTTGTATAAGCGTTAGCGGTAATCGTGGTTTAGGTATTGTAGATTTAGCCGCATCACACGGACGTATAGCAGCAGATGTAGCTGATGATGAAACAGCAATTGCAGGTTGTAATGATGAGTCAATTGATAATCATTCAAAAGTAGCTGTTTATATTGCAAAAGCGTTAGGTCATGATGTTACATGGGAAGAAATCGCAGCAAATAAAAAAATAATGCCTTATAAGCTATATCGTGATGCGGCTAAAAACACATACTACGGTTGGTTAAATGGGGCAGGTGCAAAACGAGTACAAGAACAAATTAAAGCTAACTCCGGTCAAGATGTTGTGATTGAAGCGTGTATTGCAGCAATAGAAGGTTGTGAGGCGTTATATCCAAACGTAGTTAACTTCAGACGCAAATTAATTGAAACGCTAGGAAATAAAAAGAACTTACTACACGTTGATGGTAAGTACTACGCGATTAACAAAATAGCTAGCGTTAATAACCGAATTACACACTTGGTTAAAGTTGATGATGATAACGTTGATTTACCTTACACACAATGTTTAGCAGCTATTTGGAGCCGAACTGAGGCAACAGCTTTAAAAAGAGCATTAATCCAAATCATTGAATTAGCTGATAACAATCCAGAATGGGAATTAAAAGCTATTAATTATGTCCATGATGAGATTAATGTAGAATTCAATATCGATCATGCTGAATCAGTTCTAACAGCCGTTAACAATATAATTGGGGATTGCTTCGCGGTAACCTTAAATAAAGTCTCAGACGGGCGAGAAACTAACTGGAAAAAACTTCTAGTCAATAATTGGAGCGAAAAATAAGAGTAGAGAGATGTTACCCCTAGCCTAGCCCCAATAGTAGTTAGACCGTGCCCCATGCCTAAGAGAAGGTGTGGGGTGTTTTTGTATATAGCCTTATTCACATATCATGCTATTACCCCAGGCTATAAGGCTTTATAAGGCTTATTAACCCGGTGATAGATAGATTGTATAGTCCATCCAATTACACACACCTTATAGCCCAATATACGAGAGTGAGTATAAATACTTAGGTTGCACCTGAAACCCACATGGGGAGATATTTCTTTATTAGGGTTTCAGGTGCAACCTTTTGCTAAAAAGCCTACACTGCAAGGGTTTCAGCCATTTTTGCATTTTTTATAGTTGAGAATTACTTGCAATTACTAGGCAGGTGCAACCGTAAGTATAAATACTCATTAAGGCTTAAATCTCGCAGGTGTAACCGTAAGTATAAATACTCATTAACGTAACCTAAACCATAGAGGGGAGGAGGGGTCGAGAGAGGGGCGGGTCTTGCGCACGGACATCTACCCCACAGAGTGTCTATGTCTTGTCGGTCGGTGAATGTTTTTGGCTTTAGGTTTTTGATTTGCGATCATAGCCCCTAAAGTTAAAAGTTAAAAGTTAAAAGTTAAAAGTTAACTATTAAAAATAAAACTAAAATATGGCGCAATTTCTAATAATAAATAAGTGCTTAGGCTAGGTATTTGTTACTATTAAATGATAGTTTCCATACCCACAGGGGGATAAATGCCAAGGTACTTCCTTTAGTTTAAGTTAGTGCGGGTGCGAAGCTTGCCAGCTTTGGCTGCGTATGAACTTTTCTGAAATCCGCTCGTAGTAAGGCTTTCAGCGCTTAAACGCGCCAACACATCGGACGACGTTAGATTACCTCACACATCCCTATACAAGTCGTCTTAGCCACCATATCCCTGTACAAGACCACTGCGCAGTGCATACGGTCGCCCGGTCGCCCTTCGGGCTATCCCTATACAAGTCGTCTTAGCCACCATATCCCTGTACAAGACCACTGCGCAGTGCATACGGTCGCCCGGTCGCCCTTCGGGCTATCCCTATACAAGTCG
>NZ_CAWPNJ010000090.1:0-17195 GCF_963889195.1 Calothrix sp. FACHB-168 | reverse complement strand
TTTTTTGGGGCGCTTCCCCTACCCGTTTATGGTGTATTTTTTTAGTTCAGTAAATCTGTTGCTGTTATTTTCTGTTTGCTTCCATTTAGTCTAAACTCCAGAAGATGAACATCTCGCAAGTTCTGGAAGAAGGATTTTTGCAGCTTCCGGTAATTGATATTAGCGCGTTGGTTTGTAGAAAAGGCGATCGCCTGAAAGTTGCATCTCAAATTGGACAAGCATGTCGTCAATCGGGATTTTTCTATATTGTCGGACATGGTGTGGATGAAGGCTTACAGCAAAGGCTAGAACAATTCAGTCGCCAGTTTTTTGCTCAAGATTTGCAAACTAAACTAAAAATTCGCATGGCTTTGGGTGGGAAAGCATGGCGAGGTTACTTTCCGGTTGGGGATGAACTCACATCTGGTAAACCGGATCTCAAAGAAGGTATCTATTTTGGTGCGGAACTAGCAGCAGATCACCCACTAGTGAAAGCACAAACACCTATGCATGGTTCTAATCTGTTTCCTCGTAATATTCCCTTATTCCGCGAGACGGTGCTGGAATATATGGAGGCGATGACGCAACTCGGACATAAGCTTATGGCTGGGATTGCTTTAAGTTTAGGATTGGAAGAGTCTTATTTTTCTGAGCGTTATACATCAGATCCATTAACGTTATTTCGCATTTTTAACTACCCACCAGATTTATCACCAGTTGAAGTCCCTAATAGGTGGGGTGTGGGAGAACATACAGACTACGGTGTTTTAACTATTCTTAAACAAGATGAATCAGGCGGATTGCAGGTGAAATCTAAATCTGGCTGGATTGCTGCGCCTCCTATTCCTGGTTCCTTTGTCTGCAATATTGGGGATATGCTCGATCGCATGACTGGCGGTTTATATCGTTCTACACCCCATCGAGTACAAAATTTGTCGGGACGCGATCGCCTTTCATTCCCTTTCTTTTTCGATCCTAATTTTGATGTGGAAGTTCAGCCTATTCCTTTAAATGAAGTGGCGATCGCTGACGATTACCAAGAACGTTGGGATGGTGCTAGCGTTCATGAATTTCACGGGACTTATGGGGATTATGTCTTAAGTAAGGTTTCTAAAGTTTTTCCCGAGTTGCAACGGACTGTGTTGTAGAAATTGGCAAATTAATTCTGGCTACAAACGCCAAAATCTTTGTCTAGCCAGGTTTATAGTCAACAACAAACGACTTAAGAACCATACCCGACTTTTTTTGTCGGGTATGTTTGACTCGTATTTGTACTCGTGTTACTATCAGGCGACAGTTGACAGACAAACAGGGAAAGCTAGGTTTATGACTCAGACAAAATCCGCACTCACCGAAGCCGCCACTATCTCTTTTCAAGCCTTGAAGTGTAAGGAATGTGGTGAGGAGTATGAACTGAAAGCTAACCATGTTTGTGAATTATGTTTTGGGCCTTTGGAAGTCAAGTATGACTACAATCTGCTACGCAATACTGTCACTAGAGAAAAAATTCAAGCTGGCCCTAATTCCATTTGGCGCTACCGTCCCTTTTTGCCTGTTGCAACTGATAATGTAATTGATGTGGGAACTGGGATGACTCCCTTAGTGCGTTCTCACCGTCTGGCGCGTCGTCTGGGTCTAAATAAGCTTTATATTAAAAACGATGCTGTGAATATGCCCACCCTCAGCTTCAAAGACCGGGTGGTATCTGTCGCTTTAACAAGAGCTAGAGAATTAGGTTTTACGACAGTTTCTTGTGCTAGTACTGGTAACTTGGCTAATTCCACAGCCGCGATCGCAGCTCACGCAGGTTTAGATTGCTGTGTATTCATTCCCGCAGATTTGGAAGCTGGGAAAGTCATGGGTAGCTTGATTTACAGCCCCACATTAATGGCTGTTAAAGGTAACTACGATCAAGTCAATCGTCTCTGCTCGGAAGTAGCTAATACACATGGATGGGGTTTTGTCAATATTAACCTCCGCCCCTACTACTCAGAAGGTTCTAAGACTTTAGGCTTTGAAGTAGCTGAACAATTAGGTTGGGAATTACCCGACCATATCGTTGCGCCCCTAGCATCTGGTTCCTTATTTACAAAAATTTATAAGGGATTCAAAGAATTTGTCGAAGTTGGTTTAGTCGAAGATAAGAAAGTCCGGTTTAGTGGCGCGCAAGCTGAAGGTTGTTCGCCTATCGCCCAAGCATACAAAGAAGGACGGGACTTTATTAAACCAGTGAAACCTAATACGATCGCGAAATCGATTGCGATCGGTAACCCAGCAGATGGTGTTTATGCTGTGGAAATAGCTAACAAAACCAACGGTAATATCGAATCTGTCAATGATGCAGAAATCATTGAAGGTATCAAGCTATTAGCAGAAACTGAAGGTATATTTACAGAAACTGCTGGCGGTACCACCGTTGCCGTGCTGAAAAAATTAGTAGAAGCTGGCAAAATAGATCCAGATGAAACTACTGTGGTATATATCACTGGCAATGGTTTGAAAACCCAAGAAGCTCTTCACGGCTATATTGGCGAACCTTTGACAATTGATGCCAAACTCGACAGCTTTGAAAACGCACTAGAGCGTTCGCGGACTCTCGATCGTTTGGAATGGCAGCAAGTACTCGTTTAAAGGATAAAGGTTAAATAGTTTAACTTCACCTTCCATCCTTGATATTTCATATCTCACACTTCATACTTCAACTATGTCTGTAACAGTTTTAGTTCCCACAGCTCTTCAAAAATTTACCGATAACCAAGCTGTCCTAGAATGCACTGGTAGTAACATCGCAGAATTATTTGATTCTCTAGAGACTGTTTGTCCTGGAATTAAATCCCGCTTGTGCGATGAAACAGGCGCACCACGGCGATTTTTGAATTTATATGTCAATAGTGAAGATATTCGCTTTTTGGAAGGGATAGCTACAACTCTCAAAGATGGCGATGAAGTCAGTATTGTCCCTGCTGTTGCAGGTGGTTGATAGCCAGAAGTTGTATATTTGTTAAATATATATACAAGCGTGCCCTAACAGCACGCTTGTATTGTTTCATATCATGTGGTTAAGCTTTTTATGGGTCACTATGGACTCAAAGTGCGATCGCCAATCAACTGGCGAGAATTTTTTGCAGTTTTTGTTTAATTTCTATATGTCTTTGTACACCTTCAAAAGCATAGCGATTATAACCATTGCGCTGAATGATTTCTTCTAAATAGCGAACTCGTGCTTCAGAGGTGGGATGGGTACGCAGGTAAGCTGGAGTAGTTTGTCCTTTTTCTTGTTGTTTGAAAGTCACAAATAAGTTGCGTAAACCATCAGCCGCATAACCAGCAGCAGCTAATACACGAGTGCCAATAATATCAGATTGAGTCTCGTTTTGACGGCTATAATCTAGAGTCGCTAAAGTAGAAATCAGATTGCCAAAAGGAAGAATTTGCCCTACATTAGCAAGTAAATTGGCATTGGTAATTCGCTGAAATCCATGAGATAAAACTGCATGACCAATTTCATGTCCTAATAATCCTGCTAATTCTGCTTCTGAGTTAGCAGCCATAATTGCTCCGGTGTTGATAAATACTTTGCCACCAGGGAGAGCAAAAGCATTAAGAGAATCGTCTTTAACTACATTAAATTCATATTTAAAATCAGCCCGCCCCATCAAATTAGCAATATCATTACCAATACGGCTGACATATTCTAAAATACTCGGGTCATCTATCAGAGGTAATTGCTGTTTATAAGCAGCAGCAACTTGTGCCCCCATAGCAGATTCACCTTGGAGCATTAAAGGAGCCAATCGTACAGCTTGGTTAGCTCCATCACCTGTGAGAATCCCAACAACTGCACCCACAACTCCTTGGAAGATAATTTGTTCGTTGAGCTTGCTACGAAAGCGATTAAAGTTCTTATCTGCAATGCTAGCAAACTCCGTCGCTTCTGGATGTTGAGGATAAACAATTGCAAATTGACGAGCAATAATAGAAGCTTCCAACCATTGATCGTTTTCTTCCTGAGCTTTGATTAAAGCTTTATTTAACTCTACAGAATCGGGGAAGGTTGCTACTCCCCTCTCTAGAATGGGAATTACATCTTTTTGATCGCCGTACTTCTTAGAAGCTTCCGCATACAGTGCATACGCAGGGACAAATTCCGGCTGTTTTTCTAACAGCATTTTTAGCGGTACAAAAATTTTACTTGTAAGTCCCTGTTGCATTCCTTCGGTGGCATTACGCCAGTATACCCGACCTGCTCCTGAAAGTTGTTCAGGGTCAGTAATGGCTTTAGGAATGCTATTAGCTGTGGCTGTTTCTTTAGCAAATGGAGGTTTAGCTTGGCGATAGAGTTTTTCCGCACCTGCGGTATTTCCTGTAAGGTAAAGTTCATCTGCTTTGGTTAAAGTTTGCAATCGGTTAGCTGCATTAGAATTTTGTGCAGAAGAAATTATTGGTAGAAGTAAGTTGAGACAGAGAAATAAAACTGCACCAAAAACCACCCATAATAATTTGGAGACTTTTTTCATTGATAACACCTTGATAGGTTTTTTCTCTTGAAAAGAGCGTTGACTGTTGACTGTTGACTGTTGACTGGGAAGATACATTTTGATGTTTTTGACAAAAATAGCAATTCTATCTGAGTTGTGAAAATATTTTTTTGATTAACCGCCAAGACGCCAAGTACGCCAAGGATTAGAGAAAAACTGAGAATTAGCAAATTTCACCAATGATTTAGGATTGCTATAGTTGTAGTTTTAATTGAAAGTATGGGAATTTAAACCCTATTGAAAATTACAATCCGGGAATTTTGGGAACTTGACGCAAAATACCCGGAATGGGATTTTTAAAACCTGGAATAACAGATTCAACCACATTCAAAATATTGGAAACTTGTGCCGCACGATAAGCAAATTCACTGTATCCTGTAAAGCCGACATCAAAGATACAACCATCTAATAAACTTGCATCTACTCTGGCATTAAGACATTGCGATCTCGCATCCTCAAGTTGTGCAGGAGATAGCATATCTAGTGTCAGGTAGGCATCAGGAAAAGCTTTATCTGTAAAAGTTGCTGTAGATTGAGCTTGTCCATAGTCAAATAGAGATTCTTTCTGGCTGACTCGCCAACTATTACCGAAATCTTTATTTAATTTATCAAGGTAGATTTTCTCCAGTTCACCTAATGGAATCCGAATTGGTGATACACGCTCAATTAATTGGCGAACATCTCCATAAGTTGATTTAGAAGGGAGAATATCTCCACTACGGAACCGTAAATCATCATCAACATTACCGTTAACATTTCCCAGCAAACCCACCATTTGATTGGCTTGAGATTCTAGAACAAAAGGAAAGACATCCATGTATTTAAACTGTCCACGGCTATAAATTGTGATTGCAACTTTCTCACCTGTAGACCACTCAACTACATAGTTGCTATCATTTTGTTTATGAATTACCCCACCTCCTGGTAGAGATAAGGAATCACCTTCTACAACAGTAGGTTTTCCATTAATTCGTAGGGGGGTATTAGTATTTGCATCTGGGAAATCTTTTGAGTAAAAAGCTACACGATTCTTGCCAACTTTCATCGCCACTGCACTGTTGAGAGAAAGTGATTTGTTCACTGCAGATTGACGGGTTTGGACTTCAAAAATACCATCAGTTGATTTTGCGAGGATGAATTCGCCGACTGTTTGGAAACTGTATCTGTGTCCGTCGAAGGTGATGAGGTGAGGATCGCCGTAACTTGTACCTTTGACTGGCTTTCCTGTTCTATCTTGGGGTTTTTCTTCCGGTTCTTTGGAGTAGATTGCGATCGCGGATGGAATACCAATCCAGATTTTAAAGCGATCGCCTTTAAGAAGGATATCTTGACCCCAGGTCAGAAGTAAACTTCCCGCTCCATCTAACTGAGCAATTGATGTCGCCCCAAAACTTGTTAATGTATCTCTAGCTTGCTTCAGAGTTGCTGAATTACTAGAGAAAAACAAGACTGTACTACCTTGAGCATTACTATTTCGGATTCCGACGAAAGTTCGCCCTCCTAGAATAGGTTTTTCATCCGGAGGTTTTGGAGCGGTAGGAGCATAAAGACCAATAAAATTGGGACATTTGCTAGTATCTTGAAAAGCCTGAGCTACATTATCTTGAATAGAGGCTGTTGTGGAGTCAAAACAGAATGCTCGGTGAGCAAAATTAGAGTCGATTTTCTGAGGGTTATATTCCTGAATTATTTTTCCCTCAGTTCTTAGCCCCAGAGGTATGATGCGTTCGCCAGCTTGTAATATATTTCCGATGGTAACGTCGGATTTCCCATCAATAGTACTAAAAAATGTACCATTTACCATTGCTCTCAACTTTAAGCCTTGTCTGTTAAGGTTCTCAATTTCATTATGTTCATTGAGAAAATAATCAGGGTTTTTAGCTTCAATTGTATTTTTCTTGGTGATTGGCCCAGTCAAATTAAAAAGTTTAGCTTTACTCAGATCTACTGTAGTTATATATGATGATTCTTGAGAGTAGAGACACACGCCATTGGCTGATTGGTAGAGACTAAAGCCATTAACTTTATCTTGACAAGGAGAATCTGATTTAGAAGCTTGAGTTTGAATTGGTGATTTGAGGGAATCTTGGCTTGAGTTTTGCGGTAAAACTTCAGGAGAATTATTGTTAGGTACATTACTTGGCTGGGGGGTCTGCTGACGAACACGGGGAATTTGTGCAAGTTCTGAAGGTACATCTAGTTGAAGGTTATAAAACTGAGTCTCACTACCTACTCTATTATCGACAACTTGCATGATAGAGTTATTACTTGAATATGTGTCAGCAGCATTTGCTTTGCCAGTATCATGCAAAAAAGCGTATGAACTTGGTGAGTTGAAGGTAATAATTCCACATAGAAATATTAGAATATTATTTATAAAAAATTTCTCGTTTATAGCAATTACAAAGCTAAAAAATCCAATAATTAATGGACGAACATACTTGATCATTACTGCTTAAAAATATAAACCGAAAATGTTCTTAAACTGCACCCATTGAGAAATTAAACAGCATAAATATTGAGATAAAATTGTGCTGAAAAAATTTGTATTTAAGTAGTATTACAGGATTTAACCGTAGATCTACTGAACTTAAAATAATTTAATTTCTTCTTATGGTTGAAAAATAGCCTAAAAAAGCCTAAATAGAGCCTATGGCATTTTTAGCAGGCGATCGCTTATTCGATTAATTGACAGCAACGGGAAACTCCACGCGCCTTGGTGATTGTTCGAGATGCTTTCCAACCCCATCACCTCTGCAAGCTGTGCATCTAGTATGGGGTTGTAGACCCAGTTTTTCGATAACTTGAGCATAGATATATAAAAATTTGTATGCTGAAGTTAATAGGTCTTAATAGTTCTTTTTTTTAAACTGGTGCAAGAAGATTTTAGGTTAATTGTTGATTTAGTCTCCGTTCTCGCCGTTGCTGCTGGTGGCGGACTGTTGGCGGCGCTGTTACGACAGCCTGTGTTGTTAGGGTATCTCATCGGCGGTATGGTCGTGGGGCCTGCGGGGCTGGGATTGATTAAAGAAGTGATTCAAGTAGAGACTCTGGCTCAGTTTGGGGTCGCTTTCTTGTTATTTGCTTTGGGCGTAGAATTTTCTTTTGCCGAACTGAAGAAAGTAAAAGCGATCGCACTAGGTGGTGGTGGGCTACAAATTGCGCTGACAATTTTAATCACAGTCGCGATTTGTGGTGTCACTGGCGCTTGGGGCGCTTTACCTGCTAAGGGCGTGTTTTTGGGGTCAATTCTGTCTTTATCTTCTACCGCCGTTGTCCTTAAATGCTTGATGGAAAGCAACGAAACGGAAACCCCTCACGGACAGGTAATGCTGGGTATTTTGGTAGTCCAAGACTTAGCATTAGGATTAATGCTAGCAGTCTTACCCGCCCTGCATGAGCCTGGTGAAGCTATTGGGATTGCGGTGGTAACAGCCCTAGTGAGAATTGGCTTATTTGCGGCTGGTGCAGTGGTAGCGGGAATTTGGTTAATTCCGCCGTTATTGCGACTCCTGGCCCGGACGGAAAGCAAAGAGCTATTTTTATTAGGTGTGGTTGCACTGTGCTTGGGAATTGCACTGCTAACAGAATATTTAGGCTTATCCATTGAAATGGGGGCGTTTGTCGCCGGTTTAATGATTTCTGAGGTGGAATACGCCGACCAAACTTTAACTTATGTAGAACCCCTGCGAGATATCTTCGCCAGTTTATTTTTCGCCGCTATTGGCATGTTAATTGACCCAGTGTTTTTGTGGAAAAACCTGGAATTAATTTTAGGTTTAGTGGCAATAGTTTTCATCGGTAAATTTTTAATCATCACACCGTTGGTGAAATTATTCCGCTATCCCTTAAAAACAGCTTTAATTGCGGGGCTGGGACTAGCGCAAATTGGGGAATTCTCCTTTGTATTGGCGAGTGAAGGGCAAGCACTGGGCTTAGTTTCGCGTTCTGTATATTTACTGATTTTAGGGACTACAGCAGTAACACTTGTTTTGACACCATTTGTGTTACGGTTAGTGCCATTTTTATTTACTTTGGCAGAATCGATGCCTTGGCTGAAACCTTATTTAGAGGAAGTACAGCCGCGAGATGTGGCTGAAGATTTGCCCTTAAAAGACCATGTGGTAGTTTGTGGTTATGGGCGAGTAGGTAAAAATTTAGTCAAGTTATTGCAGCAGCATCAGCTACCTGTTGTCGTCATCGATCAATCGGAAAGTCGGATTCAGCAATTACGGGATGCTGGCGTGGCTTATGTATATGGTAATTGCGTCAGTTTACACGTTCTAGAAACGGCTGGGGTGAACCATGCTAAAGGAATGGCGATCGCACTTCCCGATCCAATTAGTACCCGGCTTTGTCTGAAACGCGCCTTGGAATTGTGTCCAGAACTCGATTTAGTTGTCCGCGCTACCCAAGATAAAAATATTGAAGTGCTTTATCAACTAGGAGCTAGGGAAGTTGTACAACCAGAGTTTGAAGCTAGTATAGAAATGGCAACCTATTTATTAACAGGTTTAGGTTTGCCAGCAAACGTAGTGCAACGGGAAATGCAACAAATTCGCAAGGATCATTATTTAGACTTGCGCCCAGAACAGACTGCATTGGAAGTTTCCCGCGATTTACAGCAAGCAACCCGCGATTTAAATCGGCGCTGGTATCCCCTACCTTCTGGTTCCCCCCTCATTGGTATGAGCTTAGAAGAAGCGGATATGCGTTACTTAATTGGGGTAAGCTTAATGGCAATTCGCCGCGCTAATGGGGAAGAGATAGATTATCCCAGTAACGAAACCAGATTAGAAGAAGGCGATCGCTTATTAGTAGTGGGAGCCGATGAAGAACTCGCAGCTTTAGCAGAATTTGCTATTGGCAGAACGGCTGTACCGGGAGAAGATAGCGCTTGTCAGTGGCTGACAATTAATGCCGAAACTCCGGTTTTAGGCAAAACTCTGGAAGATTTAGATATTAGCGATAAATATGGCGTTAAAGTCGAAGCGATTCGGCGCGATGGTAAGTTTATCCGCACTCCCGATAGCCACATGGACTTGAAAGATGGCGATCAAGTATTGTTATGTGGTGGTTTGGCGAATTTGAATCAACTACAACCGTTGTTTACTGCACCCGACGCCGTACCCTTAACTTTGCCCGTAGTCAAAAGCGATCGCATAGAAGCCTGAAAAGCATTTATGCCTGTAAATTAGCTGGTGGGTAATGCCCACCCTACAGGTATAGAGATTTTTTATATGCACAAATTAGTTCATTTTGTGCTTAATTGGTAATTCAATTTGGCAATTTTCTCAACCGTCAAACTCAGTAAATTTAATTAAAAAAATGATGTTTACAGATAAATTTTGACGCAATATGTGCTGATGGTAATTATTAATACAAAATCTCAAATACCAATAGGATAATTTTATCGATTATCCAACCGAAAAAATTTGGTATTTTACCAAGTTTTTCCAACATTTTTATTACAATTTGTTACATTAATAAAGGTAAATCAATCCCACTTGTCTAGGAAAAGTATGGGATGAATTTTACCTGCAAAAATGAGGCTGAAAAATCCTCATACTACTGACTCAGAGGAGGATTTTTGATTTGTGAACCAGGGTGCGCAAGGGCAGAAAATTAACAAATGATTTTTGCGAACCGGCAATTGCTACAACGGGTGTAACCCACGCAACCCACTGCCTCAACTTTGCGCCGTTTGATTGTGAAAATACAACTTATTTTAACTATGGTTCTGTAAGCAACATTACCGTGGGAAAATCAGAGAATATTCAGAAGTAGAGATTAGAGAGGAAAACCCTATAATATGCATCTGAGCGAAATCACCCATCCCAATCAGTTGCACGGTTTATCGATTCGGCAGCTGCAACAAATCGCCCGTCAAATCCGCGATAAGCACCTACAAACGGTAGCAGCAACTGGGGGACACCTGGGGCCAGGTTTGGGTGTTGTAGAGTTAACCTTAGGGCTTTACCAAACACTGGACTTAGATCGGGATAAAGTTATTTGGGATGTAGGACACCAAGCTTATCCCCATAAACTAATTACAGGACGCTACAGCAACTTCCATACCCTTAGACAAAAAGATGGTGTTGCTGGTTATCTTAAACGCTGTGAAAGCAAGTTCGATCACTTTGGCGCGGGACATGCTTCTACTAGTATTTCCGCCGCTTTGGGTATGGCTTTAGCCCGCGATTTAAAGGGGGAAAAATTTAAAGCCGTAGCTGTGATTGGTGATGGTGCTTTAACTGGCGGGATGGCGTTAGAAGCAATCAACCATGCCGGACATTTACCCAAAACTAACCTACTAGTTGTCCTCAACGACAACGAAATGTCCATTTCGCCCAACGTAGGCGCAATTCCTCGCTATCTCAACAAAATGCGCCTCAGCGCCCCCGTGCAGTTTATTAAAGATAATTTTGAGGAACAATTCAAGCACATTCCTTTTGTCGGTGAATCTTTGTCTCCCGAACTGGGACGGATCAAAGAAGGGATGAAACGTTTGGCTGTTCCTAAAGTGGGCGCAGTATTTGAAGAACTAGGCTTTACCTATATCGGGCCAGTAGATGGGCATAATATAGAAGAATTAATTGCTACCTTCCAACAAGCACATCAAATCCCCGGGCCAGTTTTGGTACATGTGTCTACTGTTAAAGGTAAAGGCTATGAACTAGCGGAACAAGACCAAGTAGGCTACCACGCCCAAAATCCTTTTAATTTGACAACTGGTAAAGCTATTCCTTCGAGTAAGCCCAAACCCCCAGCTTACGCCAAAGTTTTTGCCCACACCTTAGTTAAACTCGCTGAACAAAACCCGAAAATTATCGGGATTACGGCGGCGATGGCGACAGGTACAGGTTTAGATAAACTCCAAGCTAAATTACCCAATCAATATATTGATGTGGGAATTGCCGAACAACACGCCGTTACCTTAGCGGCTGGTTTAGCTAGTGAAGGAATGCGCCCTGTAGCGGCGATTTACTCCACCTTCCTACAACGGGCTTACGATCAGATTATCCATGATGTCTGCATTCAAAACCTGCCAGTGTTCTTCTGTTTAGACAGAGCGGGAATTGTTGGCGCTGATGGCCCCACCCATCAAGGGATGTATGACATCGCTTATCTGCGTTGCATTCCCAACATGGTGTTAATGGCTCCCAAAGACGAAGCCGAACTGCAACGGATGATCGTCACTGGAGTTAACTATACCAAAGGCGCGATCGCTATGCGTTTCCCCCGTGGTAACGGTCATGGCGTACCCTTGATGGAAGAAGGCTGGGAACCTTTGGAAATTGGTAAAGGGGAAATTCTCCGCACTGGTGATGATGTATTACTGGTTAGCTATGGCACAATGGTTTACCCCAGTATGCAAGCCGCAGAAATTCTCAGCGAACATGGTATTGAAGCAACCGTAGTTAATGCTCGGTTCGCAAAACCCTTAGATACTGAGCTAATTGTACCGCTAGCTCAGAAAATCGGCCGCGTTGTCACCTTAGAAGAAGGCTGCGTTATGGGCGGCTTTGGTTCGGCGGTAGCAGAAGCCTTACTCGATGCTGATGTTGTCGTTCCCGTGAAGCGCATCGGCATACCAGACATCTTGGTAGATCATGCTACACCAGATGAATCTAAGGCGGAATTAGGTTTAACTAGTCGTCAAATCGCCGAAAGAGTTTTGCAAGCTTATTTTCAGCGTCAACCATCGGCTGTTGGCTAGTTAATTATTCAGCAAAGTTACTTAGAATAAGCCAAAATAATCAATTTAAAATACACCTCATTATTTCTACGTGAGGTGTATTTTTTATCGTGGTGACAAATAAAAGTGCTTTGCTTAATAAAAAATTAACGATAGCAATTAAACATCATTATCAATGGTATTTATTGTTGACGCGCTTTCAGGCGATCGCGGTACTCTAGTAACTTCGACCATGCAGGTTGGTGCTGTATAGGTTGGTCTTGTTCCTGAGCAATTGAAATACATAAATCTAGGAAGCGGAGCGCCAGTTCCTCAAAGGCGTGACGCGAAAGTACAATTGATTCATCATCCATCTGGCTGTTCACGCACACTCCCTCAAACTGCTCCTCATCTGGTTCTAAGTCATCATCATATTGTGTATTGGCAACTTCAAATCCGCAGCCGATACCATCAGCTACACAGTTAGCAAAGAATACTAAATTATTCCAGCTAATTGCCCAAAAAAATGCTTGAAGAGGACGCAACCCTTCAGGAGCATCAATATCAACAATACCGGCATGTGTTGTGCTGGGAGTAAAAGTAATTGAATCAACAGTTAGATCGCTAATGTAATTCATAGTTTGTAATATTTAGAAAGTTGGGAAAATGCTGTCTATCCTATTGTTTCGGAAATAATATTGCCAGTTAAGACCTTCGTATACTACGGAGCCAGGAGGACCGCCCTGAACTATGGGAAAAGTCGTCTTATTGATAGCATCATCTAGCATCTTGGTTAGATCCTCAGCAATAGAAACCCAGCTGTTCTCTAAACCCTGACGAGTGGTTTTCACGTGTTTGCCAGCTTTAGGTCCAGAACCATCTGCTTTCATCATGGAGTATTCAAATTTAGTATAAGCACCGGATGTTGACTGGTTGTGGATAAAGATTTTTGTGTCGGTTCCAGGGTTGATAAATTTAGTGACAAAGTTGCCTGTGTCATGACAACCACTGACACCACCACTTTGGCTGAATCCGTGTCCAACCGTCGCATGTTGTTGGGTATGCAGGGTAATGCCTCCATACTCTTTCGCAAACCAGTTAGCGCCGTAGTGCTTTAACGCTTTCCCAACATATTTATTGGCGAGCAGCTTAAATTTGTTCGCGTCGTTCAAATCCTTGATGAACTGTTCGATTTCTGCTGCTGACATATCCTTGAGTAACTTCTCTAAGTCGGCTACATCTTCTACCGCATTTAACAAACGTTCCAGTTGAGCAGCATCAGTTACCTGTTCCAGAAGTTTCTCTAGTTTTTGGGTATCCTTGACCTTTTTCGCTAGCTTCAACAGTAAATCGGCATCTTTGACTTTACCGTAAAGTTCTAGGAGTTTTTTGGCATCCTTAATCTCATCTAGGAGTGCGAGTATCTTCTCGACATCTTTAATTTCGTCCACCAGCTTGAGCAGGTTTTGGATATCGGTTGATTTCTCCAGCAGTGATAACACTTTATCAGCGTCTTTAACTGCGTCAAGCAACTTGAGAAGATTTTCAATATCAGTTGTCTTGCCAAGAATAGAAAGCAGAGTGTCAATATTCTTGACTTTTTCTAACAATTGAACTGCTTTGCTCGCATCGTTGACTTTTTCTAGCAGTTGCAAGACTTTCTCGCTACTCTTGGCGAGTTCCAGCAACTTCAGCAAGCTCACAATATCGCTAGACTTGTCGAGTAGTTTCAGCGCTTCTTCCGCATCTTTGACTTTATCCAGCAATTCCAATAATTTTTCGGCATCTTTCGCTTTTTCCAGCAACTTGATTACCGTTTCCACATCGCTGACACGCCGCAGCAACCGCGATGCTTTTACCAAGTCGCCAACCAGATCCAAAACTTTAGCAATCTGCGCCACACGCGCCAGCCAACCAGTTAAACGTGCCCAAACGCCAGTACCCAGGAAAGCGAGGAATACTTCAACTACAGCTTTACCTACGTATTTACCACGTTCATAGGGGCTGAGGTCGGGTTTGGTAATCGCGACGTAGATATAGTAAATCGCCAAACCAACGCCGATGATGATGCCAATTACCAGCAAAGCTTTACCAATCGCCGCCAATGCACCTGCAACTGCTGCCCAGCCAAAATAGATAATGGCGACAACAATCACGATCGCCACAATTACCACAACAATCCAAAACAGTGGTTTCTTGATTAAATCCCACAAAGCGACAAAGAAATCAATCACGTGCCAAAAAGCACCTACCACTACCCCAGCGAGGAAACTACCTACATTCTTGATGGCGTCAACGACACTGGATAGCCACGAACCTGCTTTACTGACAATTCCCGCCAGCGCACTATCGAAGGACGCGATCGCATCGTCTTGTTGACGCAAGCCGTCGTCAACGCTGTGGCTGATATCATTCCGCGCCTCAGTTAAGTTGCGTTCCCAACCTTCACCCGCCCTTTGTACAGCTAGTTGCAGCTGTTTATCCAGGTCTGTACCTGGTTTTTTCATCTCTTCATCGCCTTCGGTGCGCTGTTCTTCCATTGCACTGACGACTTTACTACTAGCCGCCGAGGCTTTGGTTTCAAATTCACTACCGACTTTAGTCACCTCAGCAATCTGCTTGGTAATAGCATCACCCAAATTAGCGATCGCATCTTTAATACCTTTACCAATAGCTGTGATGACGCTGTTTGTCAGGGTGTCTATCTCCGCATTGTGGTTATCAACTGCTACCTGTAAATCCAACGCCGCCGTTGCAATTTGCTTACCAGCCCATTTCACCTCCGTGATTTTGTCTTGGAAGCGCACCACCTCGTTATCAATCTCAGTCGTTTTAGCGTCAACTTTGGCACCGGCATCTATGGTAGCGCTGTCTACACCCGCCGCTATCGAATCAGCATTAGCACGCACCTGGGTCAATTTCTCGGTCTTTTCTGTTTGCAGGTTTTTCACTACAGCTTTAGCGTCTGCTTGCAATTCCGTGAGCGAATCTGCCGCAGCCTTCTCAATCGCTTTAATTGCTTCGTCACGGGCACCAATGACGGCTTTGCTGGCTTTTTCCGTTGGCTCAGTGAATTTACCTGCTGCTTCCTCCCCTTCTTGTCTAAATTTTTTTGCTGCTTCTTTGGCTCGACTACGCGCCATCACTGCCAAATCCCCAGCTGATTTATTAAAATTGGCAATGACTTTCGCCGCTTCCTGTTCAATTTCGGCTGCTAGTTGCGCACCATTATCTTTACCTTTGACTTCCGCAATTTTACTATCCTTAAGCTTGTTAGCTTTGTCCACACGTATCTTGCTACCATCTTGGGCGCGTTTGGCTTCACTTTCCCCAAAAGCTTCAATATTTAAAGCCTTCTGTTCCGCCACTCGCTTAACTTCTGCTTGTTTATCTTGATTGATTTTCGTGAGGTTATCGAGTTCGCTTTGGGCGGTAGTCTTGACTTTAGCGATTTTCGCGGCTTTATTCGTGGTAATTTCTGTTTTGGAATTAGCGATCGCAGTATTTACTTGAGCGATCGCATTATCATAGGCAGTACTCAGGCGAGTTGCTTCAACCTCTACCTGCTTGCTGATACCTTGCTTTTCTTGCTCTGCACCTTTAGCGATCGCATCTTTTTTCGTCTGTGCATGATTCGCAAGAGTTTTCCGGTGCAACTGTGCTTGAGTTAAAAATTGCGCGTACTCCGGACTACCAGCACCGCCATCATTGGTATTATTACTCGGCGTCGGTGCAGCTGAATCTGGGGAAGGTGAAGGAGTAGCACCCCCATCAACTGTAGGGGCATTAGTTTTTACAGGCACGCCAGGATTGCCACTACTATCAGGAGTATTGGATAAATCCGCACTCTTAGCGTCAGTAGAAGATACTTGTTCGTCTGGTGTCTTTTGAGTTGATGACTGGTTATTCCCTGACATCAATCCCGGAGAATTATCCTGTGAATTTGAAGTATTTGAAGTTACATTATTATTTAGTGTAAATCCTGAAACATCCCCATTTTTTGGGGAAGAAATAGGTGCAGGCTGTGGTTGCTGAGAAGAATTATCTGCCCCCGAAGTCGATTTTGTTTTTTCTTCTTGGTCTGATGTAGGATTAGTTACAGGTTGACGCTGGACGACATCAGTTAATTCCTGGAAAGGCAAATCATTATCCTCTGTTGTTTCCAGAGTTGATTTAGCTTGGGGGCGTAGTAAAGATATACGACTGATATCGTGCCCAGGCGGTTTTTCGGGAATACTTTCTAATAATGATAATTCGCGATCGCTTGACTGAGCTTGTTGATTATCAGTTGATTCCTCAGTCACTTTTGGGGAGACAAAACCTGCTGTGGGATTCGCTAAGGTGGGAGTATTGGGTGAAACTAGCGACGGACGAGAAAAACCCGATGTATCTGCTTTTTGGCTTCCTAATTTGCTCCGCAGACGCCGACTGTCTTGGCGGTGGACATCGCTCATCTCGCCCTTCCTACCTCAAAAAGGTTTAGCCCTAATTCTAGGTGTTTAGTATTTTACCTAAAGAATTTTAGGCTTTGTCCCCAGGCGATCGCTATGGACTTAAGTCTAATCTTAGTAGTAGACCACGCTGTAGGGGCACGGCACTAGTAAAATTATTGTATGTACCAAAAAATTGTCGGTGCCGTGCCCCTACGACAGATGTGGTTTAAATAGGTGAAAACTGCTGTAAAGTCTAATTTAGGGTTTAAAAACAGTCCCTAGTACAGCACGGCGTAAATAAACAGACCATTTGCAATCGTTAAAAAGCTGGCTCCATATTACTTTTGACTTTTGACTTTTGACTTTTGACTTTTGACTTCCGCCCTGCGGTACTAGGGGCTAAAGACTAGGGTAAATATTTATTTCTCCCTTGTCCTCCTTGTCCTCCTTGCTATCCCATTTGAGAGTGAACTACTCAGGGTTTCGCTTCGCTACACCCTGAGCTTCTGTACTCACAGGCGAGTGCCGCAGGTGAGACTTTCGCCCCATCGTTGGTCTTACCTCCCC
>NZ_CAWPNJ010000089.1:0-17204 GCF_963889195.1 Calothrix sp. FACHB-168 | reverse complement strand
TTTTTTGGGGCGCTTCCCCTACCCGTTTATGGTGTATTTTTTTAGTTCAGTAAATCTGTTGCTGTTATTTTCTGTTTGCTTCCATTTAGTCTAAACTCCAGTCGGCTACTTCTTGACTATTAATAACGTGATTATTGCTCATTAATAAATTAGGTGCAATCATAAACCCCGTACCCAGACCTTGTGGAGTTTTGATACGCACCACGGCTTTTGATGCTTCCAGCGCCAAGTTTAAAATGTAGATATCGCGTAAGGTGTTTTCCCCAATAATCTTTTCTTTGATATCAGATGTCGTGTCCATTCCCTTCCAATTGTCAATTACACGGTTAGGACTAGCTGGAACATCAAGCGGGTATTTTTGAAACAGTTCTACAATAAAGTCTGTATCGTCATCCCCAGTGAAAGGCTGAATGTAGTTGAGGAAAACAGCAAGCGCTTCTTTATCGTAAGCAACTCGTCCAAATTGAGCTAAGAATCGCACAACTTCTACAGCAACAGCCATCGGTGTACCATCCAAATCTAACCGTCCCAGCATGACATCTGCTTGGGCTACACCTTGCAATGCACCTGCAACTAAACGACGGCGATCGCGTACATTAGCAAAGTCTGGTAAATTTTGGACTATGCGCGTCAGATGTTGAAAGTCAGATGTGGATAGCTGGACAGTCACGGTTACTGTATCCTATGAAACGAGCTAATAACCTCTTAGTTTAGAGCAAAAATTTTATGGACGAGCAACGGTTGAAGCTTTCGTTTGAATGGTATGGTGTTGTTAATCTACGTCGATTGTTGACGAGTGCAAATCTACATCCAGCAATTCAGGTATAAGATGATTAGTAAAGTTCATTTTTTACGTTTGCGCTTTTCGATTTCGGTGATGGGTAACAGTAATGTATCCACAATCTGCTTTTTGACTTCATGAGACACTTCACTACTGGTATTGAGGCATATAACCAGTAACTGATTTGCATTATAGTACTGGTCTAGTAATCGCCAATGCTCCTCAGAAAAAAAGTTTAGATTATGTCTAATATTACGGTAATTGACTATCAATGCTCTAAGCTTATCAGCCCAGGTTTGACCTTCTTTTACTGCCCAATTTATAAATATTTCACTACTTTTGACCGAAAATTCTGGTAGTAAACTTTTAATGTTTTCTAGGTCTCTTTTAAAATTATCTTCTAATGGATAATTAGTTAGTGTTTCATATACTTTAAGAAATAATTTATTGCCTTCCAAGTAGTCATAAAAGTTTTGATATGGTGGAGTAACAACTATCCAGTAGGCATTGTATAGAAGCAAAGAAAGTTCATAATCTAGCATACAATCAAACGCATATTCAAAATTTATTAATGAATTAATATCAAAATCAAAATTTTGGTTTGGTAAAATATTTAAAGTTAGTTTAATATCAAGTATATTATTACGATTGATCTCAAAATAAAAAGCTCTAACTTTTGTATCATGATATGGTACATTAACAGACTTAGCTTTTTCGTTAACGCGTCCAAGAAAATTTTGAATATATTTATCTGCACCTAATTTGTAATCAATTTCTTGCTTTACTAATTCCAGCAATTGCTCACGATTAATAGATATCTCAGTTGCGAGAATAAAAACTTCTCTATAACGTAATTCAGAGATATGTTTGACTAAGATTTGCCAGTCAGGTTGATCGCAAAACCACTTCGCTGCAAAATATTCTTGAAATGTTAAGTGAGAAAAAGAGTAAATTCGCTGTGCCCGTTCTACTATTAAACCATGCTGTGTTTCTATTGACTCAAGTACTGTTTGACTATCTTCTAACGAAATATTGAGATACTCAGCTATGTAACTTTGAATTTCATCTTGTTCAAACAACATATATTGCTCTTGTTCAAATTTACGAACAGCTAAATAAGTTAATAGTTTCCGCTTCTTTTCGATAGAAGATAAATTTTGGTAAACTGAATAACGCTTAATTCTCCTAGAATCATCCCATTTTGAAAGTAGGATTTCTAATCCCTGCTCATAAATTTCAGATTGTTTCGAGTAAAATTTACCTTTGTCATCAAATATTCTACAGGTTAAACTTAGCAAAATCGGGGTGACTGCTAATTCTTTAATTTTTTGGTTTTCTGGCAAGTTTAATAGCTCTATTAACTTTGATGATTGCTTTTCAGCTTCCTTTAGTCTATTTCGAGAATTGGCAGCAAACCATTTGTGAGCAAAATTTACTATTTGTTCCGAATTAAAATCAGCAACTTCGACATAGTTAAAACGATTGAATCTGTATTTTTGCGCTTGAACTCGGCAGGTAATAATAAAGTAATTTTGGTCATAGTTATCTAGAAAAAACTCAATCTCATCTACCACTGCATCACTGTTTTCTTCGGGAACTTCGTCAAGTCCATCCAGTAGCAATAAAAACTTACCTGCTGAAAGTAGCGCTGTCACTTCTTGTTGAGAAGCAACTTCCCGCAAGTAGGAACTTATATGAGAATCGAAACTAAAATTACTTACTCTTTTGGCTTGTCTTACAAAATCCCTAAGCAGAATTAAAATTGGTATACGGTCAGCTAGCAAATAGCCCTGATTACATTCAATAAAAACGTGCTGCAAAAAGGTAGTTTTCCCCGATCCCGGTTTTCCTAATATCATTAATTTTGCGTATTTCTTTACCGCTTGAAGTCCCGTGACTCGCTCGCGCACTTTGGATAAACCAAAACGATTAAAATCTTCTCTTTGCTCACGACCTTGTAACAACTCATCAATTTCTAAACGAGAGTAGCTACAAGGTTCCTCAAGAATATTGACATCAACATAAAGACGGTCAATTTCTACTGGATAGGCGATATCTAATAATTGTATGGTTCCATGCAAGTTTTGGATTCTATCATATAGACCATTCCTTACTTTTTGCACAAGCCCATCAACATCGTTTGTTGTAGAAGCTGGTAAATTAAGTTGACGAATAAGTTTATCAATACGTTGCTGAATATTTTCATGGACGCTCATTTGCTCCCGCGCATATTCCAACACCGCGCAAAGTGCTTCTCTACCACCAAAATCTGCTAGCTTACTTAACATATGGGGTATAAAAGTTGCTACAGAACCACCCCAACTAATGTGTTGCAACGCAGGTGCATCGTTACCCAGGGCAGCGATTAGGAAAGATTGGCGTTTTTTCTCAGACTCTACAAATGGTCTGAGGATTTCTACAAATTTATTGATAGTGCTGGGGTCTAATTTCACCATCGACTCAACCTTTAATTTATGTCAACTTTGTAGGTGACACGCTTAAGTATACTGTAGAAAATACTGATGGTTTTATGGTTGTGAGCGCGATCGCTTCTGCATCCGTTGCTGGGGTAGTCAGGTGCTTGGTTTTACTTGTCGGTGTATCCTTGAAAAAAGGATATTGGTTGATACCAACTATAAGTGCTTCTCTTCTCATAGCTAAAAATTTTAACCGTATAAAGTATTACAAGCAACCTACTTCAATGAATTCTTCTGTTACCAAAACTCTACTAGCTCTGTTACTAGCGCTGAAAAAACTGGAAATTCCTTTGAGCGAAGATGAACAAGCACTTCTGCAAGATGTAGGACAGCAACTAGCTCTCGATCCTGATTACTGGGAGTTTATTGAACCAGAATTAATTACTATAATTCAGGCAAATTCTACTTTACATCAGCTTTTTGAAGCAGGAAAAGTCAAATTAGACGCTTTAGACGGTCGAATCCCTAGAGAATTGTTACCAAGCCTAGCTTACTTAGAGAAAGAACGATTCGGAGAGACAAAAGAAATTACCACCTTTGATGGTCAAATCAAAGGTGAACCCAACAATCAACTAAACCCGGTAATTAGCCTTACCAGTTCCATCCTGCGTCTTTCCAACCAAGACCACACTGTTAAGCAGCTACCTTTTATACAAGAAATCTCCGACTATGTAGAAAACTATCGTTACTTTAATACCTATTTTGCTAACCCTGACGATGCCTGCGAGGGGCTACGCCATCTCATAACTGTTCCACCCAGCGAACCCTTAATTCACGGACAGACTTATTTATTGCTTGTAGACATCAGCCCGGAACGAAAAGGAATAGAGAGTGAACCGACTCCATTTCCAGATCAAGCCTTGGCTCAGGTGTGGAATGACTCGGAATCTCTACCTCTAGATTTAGTAGTGGCTTCTAAGGACTTTAACATTGATACAACAGTCAAAAAGCTAACCTTACCCCGCATTGGTGCATCAGACAGTGTACAGTTCACCGTTAAACCTAACTTATTTGAAGGTCGAGGCTACATTCAGGTGGACTTGTTATATCGCGGATATCTGCTTCAGTCAAAGCAACTTGCAGTCATCATCATTCCCGTAGCCGGGGCAGAAATCCCAGAGTCACTGCGCCCACCTCAAACTGCTACTATCACCTTTACTACCACTGACTTGTTGACTCACGACAAGCTAGCACTGCTACCTGAGCGATTCTTAACTGTAGATGTACAGATTGATACACGAGATGGTAGTACTGACTTGCGCTTTCTGGACAGGACACAGGGAAATCAAGAATTAGTATCTTATAGTACAAATTTACAATCTGGGCTGGGAAGTGCGATCGCTAGGATGCGTCAAAAATTGCACTTAATGGCGACGGCTTATCAGTTTAAAACTCAAGGCGATATAACACTTTTGAACACTTGGCTACCTCAGTTAGCTGATGCTGGACGATATTTATATCGCTCATTGCTCCCTGAAAACAAAGGTAGTCTGACTTTAGGTGAAGATAAAGGCGAAAAATTACGCGCCGCTTTGAAACCCGATAGTGTCATCCAAGTTAACCCAATTAACCCAATGGTAGGACTAGGAAAGTCCACAATTCCTTGGGCATTACTGTATGAGCGTAAAGTCATGACTAGTAAAGGAGTTCATGTCTGCGAAGAATTTCTCAACCATGATATTGACTGTACCGGTTGCTCTTTTAAAGAAAATTATAAGGTTGTTTGTCCCCATGCTTTTTGGGGCTATCGCTATGCCATAGAGCAACTGCCGGCATGGACAAGTGAGGAACACTCTCAAACGCCTACCCTTGTCTGGCAAATCGCTAATAATCAACCTTTGTATATCAATTTCAATGTCTGGCGAGATTTTAGATTTTGGAAGAATCACCTGCCTAAAATTGAACAACTTGGCACAGTAAAAATACTTATAGCTGAAGAAATCAATGACCTAGAAATGATTTGGGCAAACCACAGTTCTGATTTAGATATTGTGTACTTTTACTGCCACGGTGGCATAGATGAAATCGAGCAGTTACCTTATTTGCAACTGAGCGATGACAAAATTTACAGTAATTTTATCGAAGCCTGTGAGGTAAACTGGCAGCATCGCCCTCTAGTCTTACTCAACGGCTGTGCTACCGGAGATTATAGCCCAGAGAGTTACATCAGCTTAATTGATGACTTTCGCGCAGCTGGTGCTAGTGGAGTAATTGGTACAGAATGTCCCGTACCAGAATTATTTGCAGAACTTTACGCTTTTACCCTGCTGAAACGGGTATTTCGCGGCGAACCTTTAGGAAAAGCCATGCTGGCGGTACGCCGAGAAATGCTTCAGCACAACCTCAATCCTTTAGGTTTATTGTATTCATTGTATGCTCCTTATGAGATTGCTTTAGCTCGTGCGTTGGCGCAGCCCAACCTAGGCATCGCCCATCATTAACTGCTTGACACACTTATGAAACGCTGGATTACTGCTGCACTACTGATTTTACTCATTTGCCCTGCTCCTGCTGTTGCTCAAACTAACGTCAAAATTGAAGTTGATGCCAAAGACAAGCCTCTGGAAATCAAAGGTTGGCTTGGGGAGGAGAATAGTTTAATTAGCAACATCCGTTTAACAGCTTCAGGAGGGGATGTTACAGCTTGGACATTCCTACCCTCAGACTTGAAGCGAAAGGAGGGAGATGAGGTAGTAGGTCGTCAGCAGGTCGAGTTAATCGGGGAACGCAAGCTAGAAGCTGGACTACCAAAAGATTTCCAGGTGAAGCTGAACGGTGTAAAGTTACCAGGAACTTATGAAGGGCAAATTGAAATACTTCTACCCAGCCAAAAGCGGTCTGAAGCTTTGGTGATTCCTTTAACAGTAAAAGCAAAAGCTAGACCCGCATTAACACCTGTCAAAGATTCAGAACAAGTGCAGTTGCAATTAGTCCGATGCAGTTGGGATTGTGGTTTAGCACATCTATTACTTCCCAGCAGTGCTTTCCAAAGTCAACGGCAAATTTATTTGGATAATTCTAATCAGGCTACTATATCTCTTACCAGTGTGGAAGTAATTTTACATGGGAAACAAACTAACTATCAAATTACTAACGCGGAAGTAGAAGCACCCCCAAGTCCTCAAACTTTAGCCGCTAATAAAATTATTAGTTTGCCTTTAAAATGGAAACGATCGCAAATTCCCCCTGATAGATATACCGGAGCAGTTTACCTCACAATGGAAGGTAAAGAAGGAAGACTATCAATTCCCATAGATTTAAGTATGCGAACTGGCCCAGCTATGCCAATTTTCGTTTTATTTTTGGGTATTATTTTAGGTCGCTTGTTTAAATATATGCAAGAAAAAGGCATTCCCCAATCCGATGCTTTGGCGGAAGTCTACAAAGTAGAAAACACGATTAATCAGGCTGACCAAAAAGACCAAGAAATTCTCAATCCAATGGTTACAAAAGTCCGCAGTTCTGTTAAGCAAATGGATTTAGAAACCGCGAATGCAGATTTAATCAAGATTAAAGAACGAAAGAACTGCTTAGATAGCCTCAGAAAAATCGAACAGCAATTAGCAGGTATGGAACAAGACCCTGATGTAGGTGGTGAGAATGGAATATTAGCCAAAATTAATGAGGCTCGCAAATTGATTCAATTTGAGAAAGATGATCAAGCTCAAGAACTATTGGAACAAATAGAGAGTAGTCTTGTCAAACTCAGCCAAGTCATGATGGGAGCAAACCAACAACCCGATCCAAGTTTGACAGCAGCTGCAACTGAAGCAGTTGAGGCTCAGTTATCTGCTGAACGTGCTACAAAAGTGCAGCAAATTCCCGTAGCTAAATTTGCATGGTTACGACGACTTTTGATAGTGACAGCGGGAGTATCTAATGAATTGCGAGCAGAAGCAACATTGTGGGTTGTGCGACCGCTATTATCTTTAACATTGTTAATAGGATTATCGTTAGTAGGGATACGCGCTTTGTATGTAGAAAAGGGGTTAACGTTTGGTGCTAACCCCTTTGCCGATTATTTAGAATTGATACTTTGGGGACTGAGTGCAGATGTTGCTAGCCGCAGTTTGAGTAGTTTACCCGGAAGAGAAAATGAGCGCAATTAAACAGTTAACACCACAACCATTTAGCTAGGCACACATGATAAATTGAAGCAGAAAATTTATCTAATTAATGTCCCAACTTCCATCTATCTCATAACTAGTTCCAACTTTTCCTGCAACTTTGATTTTAAAAAATTTTCTATTATCTCGTACCTTGTATTGTAGGGTGTCTGTTCCTGGTCTACCATTAGATACAGATATAAATTTTGGCCCAGAAACTGGTTTCCAATCTTGCTCTCGTGCATCTTTAGAAGTAGCTGCCAACATAGTGAAAGTAGCTCCATCTTTAGTAACTTTAATTATTGCTGTAACAGTTGCACCCGTCTCTTTAAAAATAATATCTGGATTGTCAGGATTAATTTTATAAGCTATTTGTACATCATCTGATAAATCTTGAAAAACTTCTTCACGCCTAAGCTTATAATTAAAATTATATGGTAAGCTCCTGTTACTTATATTTGTCACCACAATATCAACTTCATTGGTTGGCGTTATATTAATACTGTCTTCTAATGCTGAAGGTTGCTCTAACTTTAAATTATTGTCCAGTAAGGTTGGATTTGGAACTGTTGATTCTGTTAATGAATTTTGGGGAGTTTCCGCAGGAATGTACCATGTTTCTATAATAGATTCTATTTTTTCTTTATCGTACCCACTTATTTTAATTAAAAATTCTTGTTCCTTGCTATCTTTAAAAACAGCACTAGTTTCATAATAAGTAGTTATAGGTGCAAATTTTAGTTTGATTAGTTCGGACATGGAAATTTCTCCTTAAAGTCAATTATTTTTAGCTATCAAATGCCTGATTTAGCACAACGTATTCCTGTATCATCTTTATGATGTGTGGCTAAAACTTGAGAACGTTCTGTGACTCGGCTGATTTCAGTTTTCCAGCTTTTTCCTCTGGTAGTGAAAGATAAGTCTGTCCTTAATGTTGATTGTGGACTTTTCCAAATCAGTTGTTGATTGTACTGTTTATACGAATCTTGAAAATACGATGAAGTCCATTCTTCAACATTACCAATCAAATTGTAAACTCCTTCTTTACTCTTTCCTTGGGGATAACTATTTATTTCTTCAGTATTAGTTTTTGAGTTTCCAGAAAAAGGAACATTAGCAAATTTAATGACTTGAGGATCGTCTCCCCAAGGAAATTTTTTTCCTTCTATACCCCGTGCTGCTCTTTCCCACTCTAGCTCTGTAGGTAAGCGCATTCCTAACCAATTACAGAATTCAGCTGCATGAAAAACCGTTACCTCTACTACTGGATGGTTTAATAATTTGTCATTATATAAACGGCTGGGATTTACTGGGCGATCGCAATGTCCTGCTTGTACGCAAAGACGATATAAAAGATTAGAAACTTCAAATTTTTGAATTTGGAAATCACCAATATAAGGACGCCATAGAGGTTTTTCTTCCTCGGCGTAGACATTACCTGATTCATTGGTACCAATAGTAGCGTAGCCACCATCAATAGATATCATTTCAGCTTGCCAATGCCGAATCGCTGTTTGTCGCAATACTTCACGGTAGACAAATGATCCGATTGTGGCTGTAGCAATCATTCCCAGTACCCCTGCCAGCCATTGCCAACCACGCCGTGCTTGTTTCTCTCGTTGTAATTCTCGCTGTTGTGCAAGTCGTTCTCGTTCAAGTTCATCTTTTTCGAGTTGCTCAAGTTCCCTAGTAATGCGATCGCGTTCTTTCTGACTCGCCTCAATTAACTCACAACTCAAACCTGACAGCGCTACAATCTCAACTTGCTCTTGTAAAAACTTCTCGGCTTCTGCCAATCTCAACCCTGTCAGCAAGTAATCAACAGGCTTATCTTTATCTTCCCACTCCTGGGCTGCGGCCTGAATTCTGCGCTCAGTTCTAATCGCCTCTCGATTATTATCTAGTAAATTCTGCAACCTCGACCAATGACGAATCAAGGCTTCATGGGCCACATCTACTACCGCCACCTTATCCTCACTTCGGCGTTGTTCGCTAGTCACAATTAACTTGGCTTTTGCTAGTTTTAGAATTACTTGCTCTACCAACTGTGCAGATTTACCCAAAGAAACTAAATCTCGCTGCGGAACTTGCTTGCGCGTGTCTGGTGTACCTTCCCCTAACTGAGTCAAATTAATAAAAATCAAGTCTGCTATTTTTTGTTCTTCAACTGAAAATTCTTTGTAAGTTTGTTCTGCCAAATTTTCTAGAGTTTTTCGCACTCCGCCTAATTGGTGATAACTATCTAGTTTCAACCAATTTAATGTTTGCCGTTGCCAAAGCTGCTCTAAAGTATAAGACAACAAAGGCAGCATTCCCGGTTCGGCTTCTTGTGTGGGTTGTTCTCCTGCAATTCCTAAGTCTTGGAGAATAGCATTGATTAAATTCTCCTCAATCTTCCGTCCTAATTTTGCGGCTGGTTCTCGAATTGCTCGCTGTAACTCTTCCACAGACATGGGAGTTACCATGACTAAATTGCTTTCTATTAAATCAGCCAGTTCATGGTATGCCGCACACTTACCTAAAAAATCATCGCGCATGGCAAATATGAGGCAGAGTTTATCTGCTGTCTGTTGCAGCGCTCCTAATAAACTAGCAATAAACTGCTGGCGATCGCTTGAATTTTGACAAACTGTAAAAATCTCTTCAAACTGATCGACAATTAATAGAGTGCGGGGCGATCGCGATGCTTTAATTAATCTTGCTAGTCCTGTTGCTCCTTCACTTATTGCATCTTCGGCTATTTTTAGCTGTTCTGCACGCTCAATATCTGTGGCTGACTCATCCAAAAAAGCCGTGGCTAAACTTATCAAAGGTTGTTCTCCAGGAGTAAAAATCCGAATTTTCCATTCTTCTGTTCCCGGTAATCGACGCTGTTGCTGTAATTGGTAAATTAACCCCGCCCGCAACAGAGAAGATTTACCACTCCCCGATACCCCCAAGACTGCTAAAAAATTTCCCTTCCCCACTTGAATACTTTGAATTAGCTTTTGGGTTAATAGTTCTCGCCCATAAAAATAAGTAGCATCTGCAACTTCAAAAAAGCGTAATCCTTTGTAAGGACAAACTCCATCAGGGATATTGATGAGAACATCTTCCCGTTCACCAGTGAGAATAATTTCTTGGTTGGGATTATACCATATCGGCTGTTGGGGAATATCCTTCAGGGTTTGAGCAACATACTCAATCAATTTGTCATTGTTAACCAAACCATCTGGCTGTTGTCTAGGATCTAGTCCTTGCCAAAGTGCTTTGGAAAATACCCCATGCTTACCATCAATATCTTCCTCAGCCAGTTCAAATTCTCGCGATGCAGCCATGAAAAACCGCGTCTGTTCTTGTAGTGATGTCCCTAAATCTGCTTGGGCAAAATTGAATAGTTCACCACTGTAGCAGCAATCTAGCCAAACTATTTGCTGCTTGACGGGGCTTTTTTGCAACAGTTCTCGCAACCATCGCAAAGAAACACCCCACTGATTTTTTCGCGGATCGACATCGCTGCTAGCCAAAAACCCTTCAGTTACACCACCGCGATTTTTACGTAAACCATGACCGATAAAATATAACAGGGCTGTTTCGGGAATACTTGCGCCTACTGGGTTAAATAATTGAATAATCGCCTCTTCTAGAGTATCAGACTTGACCAAGCCCTCAGATGCGACTTGACGCTGTTCGCCCTGAAGCGTTTCTGGTAGCCGCCGCACGCGAAAATCACCATATTCTTCTAATCGTTGGGCGATCGCTTCGGCGTTGTTAGCAGCAGACACAAGATGCTTCGCTTTGCTTGTTGGAGTATCCTTCAGATAAGGATACTGATTAATCCCGACTACCAGCGCGTCTCGATTCATTCGCTTAAAGCATACTCTGTTCAGTATATCTTTTTAGATTAAAGTATAATAATATTTTACTTATAAGTAAATTTTACCATTACGTAACTTTAATTAAAAGTAGCGTAAGTTAGCTTTTGTTCATTTCTGGCAGTATCCGCTTCAGGATTGATAGTTGTTGCTTCCTTTTTTTGGCAAAGCGATCGCCTTTGCGAATGATGATTTAATACAGTTGAGTTAAGGAGAATCATAGGTTGGGTTGTAGCAAGATCCCGTTCGCCTTTGGCGTCCCGTAGGGAAGGGTATGAAGCTAAACCCAACAACTCTGGTAATGAGTATAATTTACCATTCTCCCTATTTGTCCAACAATGCCTATCGGGAAACAAATTTGGAGTTGATTCGCAAAGATACTCCATCTTCCGATAAATCTAATTTTAATGGTTGAGGATTATTTTTTAATCGCTCATTGCCATCTATCCATAAAGAGAACCACAAATATTTACTCATTACTTGCTTTAAAGCATTGATTCTTTGTTGTGTCGGTGGATGGCTACTATTTTCTGTGTAGTCGGATGGTAACCGCGAAAGCAGGTTAAAGACTCGAAAACCTCCATTTACATCATAGCCAGCCTTAATCATATAGGTGTAACCAATTTCATCTGCTTGAAATTCATGCTGGCGACTTAATGCTTGTATGGTTCTTTCAAATTCTTGTTTTTTCTGGATAATAATTCGTTGTTTGATGACATCTTTTGTAGCAGGTAATATGGGAGTTTTCGATTTTCTTCGTTCTTGGACAATCCAATTGTTATATTCTGCTTCTGCTTCTTTGAGTAATCTTGCTTTTAAACTAGCTTCAGCTTCTTCTTGCTGTGCTGAATGGCGTTGTGTATGGTGGGCTAATTCATGACTGATAATAAAAGCTAAAGCTGCATCATCACCATGTATTTGGTCTAGCAAGCCTTTGTAAATTACAATTTTATTTAACTCACCAGCGTAGGCATTGATATTATATTCATCAGTGATTTGTAAGCGCCAGGGATGGTCATCAAGTCCATTAGCACGAATTACTCTGTCTGCTACGCTGTAAACCCATTGTAAATTAGTCTTTTTAGGTTGTACTCGTGGGAGAGAATTTGAAGGATTTGTAGTAGTTGACAGTGACGGTAATGGACTTACTGCTTGCGCGAAACTTGGTGTATTGAAGTTTAGTAAAAAGCTGCCACCAAGACCTAATGTGGTAAAAACAATGCTGCGAATGTATGAGGATGCCATAATCGTAAATGCCTATTTGCTTTATTTGAATTCCTTTGATTATGTTTACGAGAAAACAACGGTATATTTACGCAATTTAGATTTTTATATTGAGATATTTTATTACTAAAAAAGCGGGCAATATGCCCGCGCTAAAAGTTTGAATGAAAAATATTTAAGAGAACAATCATTTACAGCATCTTCCTGTAAATGAACCACAAATACACCTCACTTCTATTCTTATCTCGTTTTAAGAGAGAGGCTGTGATTTTCTCCCCAACGCTAGTAGGGAAGCGGGTTAGGTCTCATAATTGTGGTCTAAATACATGAAACCTGCTGTAAATAATTACTTTGGCTGCTACAAAATTTGAAAAGCATTAAAAAATTTACTAGCGTCACCAACAGCAGGATTTTCAACGAAGAGTAAATATATGCGTTGACCTGCTAAAAACACTCTAACTTTAGTAATTTTTTGCCCCTCTTGATAAGTATATTCCTTACCAGGATAACGACCTAAGGAGATATTGCGAGTTTCCAGGATTTTTTTATATTTATCTTGAAACTCGCTGACAAATGCAGTCAATAATTCGTTTGGATCAACTTGGCTGATATCCATTCGATACTGTCCGTAAAAAATCCCATATTTACTTTCATCTGTTTCTGCTAGTTGTGCCTCCATAAGTATATATTCATTATCTAATTTCATTGTCATGACACCTGGCTCAACGGGTAAGATACCAGAGAAATTCCAGGTACTAGAGGAAACATTTTTCCATCCAGAAATGGTATTAGCTTCTGCTAAGATTATTGGCGATTCGGATTGACTCGTTTGGGTTTTTGATAAGCTAATGGCTTGTGCTTTGGGAAGACAAACTGAAGTTCCTAACACTAGGATTGCAAGTGCCAATTTCCATGTTTTCATGATTATGTATCTCCTATGAATATTGTCGATGTATTGTTTTAGATGTCAGTTATATTGTCTGAACCCCTTCATAGGAAAATACGAATTTATTTACGTGCAATTACGCAGGTTATAAAAGATTTATTTTAATTTTATCGAAGAATAATATGATGTTTTTTTAGGGGGTGTGAAGGCTACAATAAAAAGCGTGAAGAAATCAATCTATATTGCGATCGCACACCAGCACCAACAGATAAACACAGCAGATTCCTTGATATCATGCGAACAACTTACGTCGCGCAAGCTTCGCACCGCACCTATCAAATCTGCTGGTACTATTTTAGTGTGATTTTATACAAGTAAAATTGCTGCGAACAGATAATATTCTTTAATTCTCATTTTTAATTTTTTGTACAACCAAAGTTCTAGACACTATGTCATGAAAGGCTTGATTTTTTTCTGTGAAAAACATTGTGATAAAGCTAACTCCCAAAGCAAAGTTGAATATAATTTTGGAACAATTTCTTGAGCTTGCTGCTTTAAACGAGAGTCGATCGCCATTTAAGTCTGTAACAAAAATCCCCATTGATTGTTTGCCAATAGTTGCCTGTTTGGGGGAACTTTCCATCAGCGTATAGTAAAGCCAAGAAATTGTAAAAAACAACCCATATGCGAGATATTCAGGAATCTCGTCAATTGTGATAAATAAGCTGTAAAGTACAGCAAAAATGAATGCGATTACAATAGTAATTATATATAGAATGATTATGTCAAATAAATGAGCAAAAAAACGCTTGCATAAACCCGCAGGTATGTAATTACTTTGCATTTCAGAAATCCTTTTTTCTCCAAAAGGTAGAGTAATCGCAAATACTTTATCTATTTATTTGGCGATGACTTCTACAGATGAACCCTTTCATAAGAGATTACGAATTTCTTTCAATGTAATTACGCAGTTGGTAAAATATTTTTTGGGGTTGGGTAGTCGCGTTAGCACAACGCACCGTTTCAAGATGATTAATTGCGGAGATCGCAAGTTTTGTGAGCAATGCAAAATTAAACGTTTTTACGTCTGAATCTAGTCTTTAATCTCTCAAACTTCAATTTTATCGAAATATCTGTGATTGTTAGTTACAAGAACCAAATCGTTAGCGATCGCACTTTGAATTTAACCCGTACCGTAAAGCGATCGCACTTCTTAACCAAGCCTTACTGCAAAAGCGATCGCACTTTGAATTTAACCCATACCGTAAAGCGATCGCACTTCTCAACCAAGTCGTACTGTAAAAGCGATCGCACTTTGAATTTAACCCATACCGTAAAGCGATCGCACTTCCCAACCAAGCCTTACTGTACAAGCGATCGCACTTTGAATTTAACCCATACCGTAAAGCGATCGCACTTCTCAACCAAGTCGTACTGTAAAAGCGATCGCACTTTGAATTTAACCCATACCGTAAAGCGATCGCACTTCCCAACCAAGCCTTACGGAACAAGCGATCGCGTCAGCTTTCTGTAGGAATCGCCTAACCAACATCAAGCAAATTAGACCGATTGAGAAAATACGTCCCATCGCGGTATTTAAAATTACGAATTACGACTTACGAATTACTAATTATTTTTGATGTTGTCACACAAACGTCTATCTTCTGCGCCATCGGGGTTATTTTGCAGGTAGTAGTGTATCAAGCCACACCCCCGCACCAGCAAATTATCTAAATCAAAATTCCACAAAATTACACCGTCACCAGATGCAGAAGCTACAGTTTTGCCATCGGGGCTAAAGCTGACGCTTCTAAGATAGAATAAACGCCCAAAAATTGTTTGAATTTCTCTACCACTGTTGACATCCCACAGTTTCACCGTAGTGTCATTAGATGCAGAAGCAAGGGTTTTGCCATCTGGGCTAAAGCTGACGCTGTTAACAAAGTTTGTATGCCCCTTAAGGGTTTGAATTTTTCTACCACTGTTGACATCCCACAGTATCACCGTATTGTCCTTAGATGCAGAAGCAAGAGTTTTGCCATCTGGGCTAAAGCTGATGCTTTCAACAGTGTTTGTGTGCCCGTTAAGGGTTTGAATTTCTCTACCACTGTTGACATCCCACAGTTTCACCGTATTGTCCCAAGATGCAGAAGCTACAGTTTTGCCATCTGGGCTAAAGCTGACGCTGTTAACAACTTGTGTATGCCCGCTAAGGGTTTGAATTTCTCTACCACTGTTGACATCCCACAGTTTCACCGTATTGTCCCAAGATGCAGAAGCTACAGTTTTGCCATCTGGGTTAAAGCTGACGCTGTTAACAAAGTTTGTATGCCCGTTAAAGGTTTGAATTTCTCTACCACTGTTGACATCCCACAGTTTCACCGTAGTGTCATTAGATGCAGAAGCTACAGTTTTGCCATCTGGGCTAAAGCTGACGCTGTTAACAACTTGTGTATGCCCCTTAAGGGTTTGAATTTCTCTACCAGTGTTGAGATCCCACAGTTTCACCGTTTTGTCCCTAGATGCAGAAGCTACAGTTTTGCTATCTGGGCTAAAACTGATGCTTTCAACAGTTTCTCTATGCCCGTTAAGGGTTTTAAAGTTAAACTTATAGACTACATCTTGCAATGTATAGATAGTGTGCATTCGATTTTCTGCTGTAATCCAAGGTTTCCAAAAACTTTTGAGTAGTTTTCCAGCTTTGATAACTTTTGTTAACGCCTCCTCTCGGCGAGCTTGTCGAAAATCTTTTTCTGAACTTAAACTTAATTGACTCACCTCCGAATTAATTCTACGAATTTCACTCACTGCAGCAAATCCCGAAATCACCAACAAAGCACAAAGCAACCCAGCAATAACACTCCTCCGCAACCTCTGTTTCTGCTTCCTCTCCCGCTCCCGCAACTCCACACTTTTCTCAATAAACCATCGCTGCGGTTTACTCACCTCTCCACCCCGTTGCTGCAACCAATCCTCCGCCACAGCCAAAGTCGCACCCCGCAACAAAGCCCCCTCATCCTTACCACTCTCCACCCATTGCTGCAACGCCACCATCAACCCCTGTTGCCAAATGCGAAACTTGCGGTTATCCTGCATCCATCCCCGCAACCGTCCCCAATGGCGAATCAAAGCCTCATGGACGACTTCCACCGTTTCCTCATGACTCAACTCATCCCAGTTCGTCACCACCAACCGCTTGTCAGCCAAGCGCGTCACCAAATCCCAATTCTCTCCCCCCACTTCCTCACTCGTCGCCAATCTGCGAGTATCTTCCGTACCTTCCCCCGGTTGCACTAACTGAATAAACACCCGTTGCGCTGTTTCCCGTTCCCCCTCCCTCAAGTCTGCATAAACCATCTCTGCATAATTCGCCAGTGCTTGCTCCACCCCGCCAATTTTCTTATATGCTTGATGGGTTAACCTTCCCGCATATTGCTGCTTCCACAACTGAGTCAGGGTAAATTCCAACAACGGCAAACGCCCATCCCCATCTTCGATATCATCAATTATGGTATTACACAAACCTTCCTCAAACTCAAAACCCAATTGTCTCGCGGGGAGTGTAATGGCTGCTTCCAACTCCTTCCGATTCATCCGCACCACAGGCTCTAGTTGATACTGTTGCAAAGCCCGCCCAAAAGGCTCATAATCATCCAACGCCCTAGATAAAAAATCCGCCCTTAAGGTGAGTAATAAGGTAAAAAACGGTGCATTATTGACCGCTTGTAGCAAACCATCCAAGAAAATTTTGCGTTCCTCTGCATCCGTACACAGGGTATAAATTTCCTCAAATTGGTCAGCAATCAACAAAATCCGCTTCCCCTCTCCTCCCAGGAGACGGGTTAGGGGTGAGGTAATAAACCTTTCCAAACTTGT
>NZ_CAWPNJ010000088.1:0-17865 GCF_963889195.1 Calothrix sp. FACHB-168 | reverse complement strand
TAGTTACGTCCGTTAATTTAAATTAACGGACGTAACTAGTTATATCTGCTTAAGGCATCTCGTTATGTCTTTATGTAACTGGTTATGCTCACTTGTATGCATGTATTAGAACTGGTTATATTTGCAATCATCGCGTTACACCTTTATTATAACTAGTTAAATATTGCGCCTTAAAAGCCTTGCTATACAAGGATTATAGCAGCTAGCAGCATCGGGTTATATCTAAATATTATAATTAGTTCTATCTTTATTGCTAACTAGTTCTATATATGCCTTGACGATTCTATATAGAAACTAACCAGTTCCATCTATTTAATACTATTTTATAACTAGTTCTAGGCATAAAATAACAAGTTCTATTTATATTAGAACTCGTTTTATTTTTATTACTGGTTATGTCTGCATTAGAACGGCTTGCTATAGCAACCAGTTACCCACAGATTAGAACCTTCATAATTCCCGACTAATACCCGTCAGCAAGCTATCATCAAAAGTTTGCCGATTTTTGGCTATGGCTTGGGTAACTTCTCTATGCTTCCCTGAAGTGCGATCGCGTCCATAAGGTTATGTTTTATTAGAGTTTTGCGGCATAACCAACTTGGCACGGTTCCCCGGTGCGATCGCCTGTCTACCCAGTTGTACAGCGATGGTATGAGGCAACACAAGCCCGAAGGGCGACCGGGCGACTGAAACCGCGTAGCGTCTCCTCGCTGGCACTTTTCCTCAAGGGCGATGGTCAAGTTTCTGAAAAATGTTCACGTGAACATTCGGGTGCGATGCGTGAGGGCGATCGGCTCTTGAGTGGCATGGAGATAGGGTTTTGGGATTAGATATTGACTGGTGTGACAATGGATTAGTTTTTGGGAATTATATAAGAAACATTATTTTCTATCACAATGAGAACCGTAACATCAATTTTTCTAATTATTACATTAATTTCTTGCTCAGTTAATTCAACAGATTCTAAGAATTCTATTTCAGATTCTAAGAATTCTATTTCTGGTAATAATGTTAAAGAAAATTCCAATTCACCTGTTTCTACATCTAGTACTACATCTTCTAATAAAGACGAAGAATATATTAATAAAGTACGTAAAACTATTATTAATAGTTATAAAAATGCTGAATTAGAAAAGCCATTATTAAAAATAGATATTGAAAAACACTTAAGTTTCACTCATGATGATGACCTGATAAATGCAGGTAAGCTAGCTTGTAAGATTTTAGAAAATATAGATCCCAAAGAAGATAAATTTAATCCTAATACTATGATAGGTGCAGCAAAGAACATGAAACATCCTGTAGTTTACACCAAAGTTAAAGAATACTTGGATACTAAAATAAAATTTGATAAAAACGATTTAGATTATATTAGCTTGAATGATTTACAAAAAATTGTGTTTCTAAATGTAGTACCTTATTTAATAAGCCATAGTGTTTATGAAAATTCTACTGCTTACTATTGCCAGGATAAAAATTAAATATTTTAAATAGTCTTTAACTTTTTATTACTCTAATTATTATCAGCCATAAACTTTCCTTTAATATCTATTACCCTTCTTAGCCTTATTACACCTGGGAAATAGACACCTATAAATACAGATTACCCTACAATCCCTTACCGCAACTTGAGGGTACAATCCATTGGCTAATCGTTGGAGTCCGCTGAATTGGCACTACAGATGGGAATGGGGCAAGGGATAGAGGAGTAAGGAGCAGTGTGGAGATCGCCTCTGCTACCAGCTAACCACATCAGTAATTGATTTACCCTTGTGGCGTTTGTTGTGGTACTGTCCTAACCCATAAGCCTCATTATGGCTTGTCACTTCATCATTATGGGTTTCTAACCATTTAGCAATTACTTGACCATTACAACCCGACAATTCTCTGAGTACAGCATTGCCCACATACCACCTATCATCATTCGATGTAGCAACAGTAGAATTATGAGTTTTGATAGCTGCAAAACATCTCATTAATTTCTCATCAATTGCACCAGCAGACTTTAATTTTTTTAGGTCTTCAGATGAAACAGCTTCCCAGTCTCTATCATCCTGTTTGGTTTGTACTTTAGTAACTTCTTTGGTTACTACTGGCTTGCTTTCAGCACTGCTAGGTAATTGATTTAGCTTTGCCTCTAACCTGGCATCAATTAAAGCTTCTAGCTCATATTTATCAAGAGTAATTGTTTGATTCTCTGTAAATTCCATACTTTCAACTTCTTGTTTTAACTGTTTGTTTTGGACTTCTAGTTCATCTAATTTCTTGTTAGTTTTTGCTAATTCTTGTGTAAGTTTTGTAACTAAATTGTATTTTTCTAATAACAGACGAACTACTTCATGTTGGGTATTTAAATTTAATTCGGCTTGCAGATTCTTAATTATTTCCAAATCTTCAGGTAAAGCTTTCACATTAGTAGGTTTAGCTTTCTCTGGTGCGTCAGGGAATCCAACTGGCTCAGTCACGTAATAGTCAGAGTAGCCAAGAGTTGTAGTGATGTGTTTTAAATCGGAATCCGAGATTTTTTCGCCTGGGGTAATATGCCCCAAAAATGAAGCAGCAAAGTACATCTTTGCACCGATAGAACCTTGACAATCTCTCTCGGTTACTAAAGCAGCACAAGCAGCACGTAAAGCTTTACAGTCATTTTGGTCTTGACCATGACGAAAATTTAGCAAAGGTTCATTACTGTCTTTACCTCCAAAATACTCTTGAACTACTCGACGTAATGAATTACCGCGTCTATCTTCAATGGCTTTGTTTTGTGCTGCTACATCACGGGGGAACTCGTTAGAAACTTCTTTTAAGAGTGACTTAATGCTTTCATCCCTACGTAAATGATTAAGCTTTTCAATGATGTAGCTGGCAGGAAATAAGGTAGAGATTTTAAAAACTGGCTTCTCACCACGTTTTTTACCTTGACCCTCAAACATTGCCTGATAGCTTTCACTTTCCACCGGGGTAAACTTCCCTCTGGCTAAAATCTCATGAGGACGGCGGCCAGTTGCAGCAATCAATCCCACTGCTAACTCATGGGGGTTATTGCTTTCTAGCAACTTGCCAGTAATTTCAATGTATTCATCTGGCTTGATTTCAATACCTATGCTGCCATCTTCATTAATGGCAGTTACGCGATCGCTTACCCGTGTAGTTTCGTTTCTAGCTTCCCAATCTTTCTTATCTAAGCCACAAAGCAATAAAACATAGTGCCTTAGCTCATTGCCTACGACATTGCCAGCTTTGTCATGCTTGGGCACGGATTCAGCATTTTTACCTTGCTCTAGCTTTAAGGATTTAAATTTTTTGTAGAAACCTACACGACTTAAGACAGTACCCAGGCTATCAATGCTGTAGGTAGTGCTGGTGTTCAGCCATTCGTTAAATTGCTCACAATACGGCTTGATTTCCTCAAAGCTTTGTAAATCCTTAGTCGCCTCAAACAGCTTATTTACTTGCTCTTGTAATGCTTTGCTCACATCCCGTTACCTTTTTAGAACTTGTTCTATTTTATAGAACAAGTTACATATAATCAAGGTTTTTGCAGAACTGGTTACATAAATATATTTAATATAACTTGTACTTGCTAATATAGAACTGGTTCTATTATTATAGAACTGTAAGGAAAAAGGGAGCCGCGCTAACGACTCCCATTTACTAAAAAAGGTAATTCGATGCTACTCCAAACTAAGACCGAAACCAAGCCACAAACCACCAATGAATACTTAGACGGTGCTTTTGATGCGGCAATAGGACTACCACCCAAAACCTACGATGGGCAATATGGGAAAGGTTATCTGGATAAGGTGAGGGAGACAGGTAACACACCGTTCTAAAACTAAAGGGTAGGCTCAAAACCTACCCTTAAATTTTGGATATGGGGCGATGACGCTACTTGATTACTCTTTGTAATCCTGGCTTTGCTGGCATCGGCTTCTCTGAAGATTTTGAGAGCATCAAGCCAGCACTAATGATTATAAAACTTACCGCCAAAACTGCTTTGACTGGTATTTCACTCAAAGATATTTGGTGAGTCTCATATTTTGAAAATTCCCAATTTACTCTAATGAAATCAACGGGCGATAAATCGAACCATTCACGGCTTTTAAGTAGCTTAACATTGCAGTGCTTAAATTTTTGATGTAGCTCACTTTCTACCAATTCCATATTCTCAACGTAGATAGTCTTGAGTATTTTAATGTTGCATGGCGGCTGGTTGCTATGAAATGTATCAAGCCTCATTTGTGGATTTCGACTTAAGCCAATTTTGCAACGTCGTAGATAGCGACCTGGGAATATACCGTGATACCCTTCAGCTTCCATCAAGTAAATATAGCCTGAAATATTGTCATTTCTGGTGTAATATTCCACTGGCTACCTCCAGACAATCTTGTTAGCAACCGTTACCTTTTTACACCCCAAACAGTAATATCTTTTGTCCTTTCTTACGGTCAAATTTGCATTTCCACAGTGAGGGCAATGGGGTTTAGTGTCACCTTGACTTGTACCCCCTATAGTCAAAAATGACGCAGATGACATCACGGTGTCAGTGCTTGCTGTAGCTAGGTTTGAGCTATCCCGTGTCAAGAGGTTGTCACTCGTGCCAGAGTATCTGACACGGCTCGCCAGTCGCTTTACTTCTTCAATTTCTTGATAGTTGAAAGCTACGCTATCAAGGTTAGGTAAAAAGTAGAGTTTTGGCGAACGGCTATCGACTATCAGAGCTACTCTTAACAGCCTTGCATCATCAGTTACTAACTCGTTTTTATGTTCAATGTATTCTTCAATTGCGTCTAAATTACGTGAGAGTTTAGCCAGATTAGATTCACTATTTTTACCTTTACCGTAGGTATTGAGATAATGTCTAATCTTGGGAATGCCAATGATAATTTCAGTAAATAAACTCCTATCATCGTTGGTAAATCCTGGAATTTGTTTAGTCATTACCGATTGACCGCTAACAATCCAGCCTATGTTATTGTGACCAAACTGTTTCAAAATCTTTTTTAAATTCTCACCTGCTTTGTATGGTTCACTGCAAGAATTGAGAGTATTGTCTAATTCATCCCATACCCAAACTTGAAAGTAATTAGCCGCAAAGCTAGGATTTTGAACGCGATATTTACCATCTTCTAGGCAGTCTTCAAATGATTTAATAGCGGCGGTTGTGTCACCATATTTTAGGAAGATATCAAGGGGATAACTAGAATCCTTAAGTGAACCAACAGCACCGGGATAGCTGACAGTAACTAGCGTGTTGGGTACTTTCTCACCCTTGCCAGTATTACCCCTAGTACATCCTGCTTTGAGAATTTCGCTAATCATTACAGCAGTAGTTGGAGTTTTGCCGATGCCCGGATCTGCTATCAGTCGATAGCGAATTGGGTGTGAGGTGATGTAACTGATAAATTGGTCAGGACTACCGACCATGAGCTTAATTTCATCGTCTTTGACGGCTGGCGATTGCCGGAAGCTTACAACGATGCAATCAGTGATTTCTAACTTCCGAACGCTGGTGATTTTGAATAGCCTTAGTTTTTTGGCAAGTGCTTCTGAATGCTTACTGATAGTTTCTACAATTGTCTGTGGCGATACTGACCGGGAATAGCCATACCCAATATCTACAGCACCGTCAGGCTTAACCTGGAATCCTTTAACAGCCAAGGGCAACTGTAAATCCTGCCAGATGGTACGCGCTAACTCGTTGGCTATTCGCCCGTTGATATCAAAACCGAAATCAGCATATTGAGGTTCGGTCAAGTCACCTGCTAACTCTTGCTGTAGTATTCGCACCCGTAACTCTAAACTATCCTTGACATCTTTTAATTCGTCGTAAGCCTTTTGGTGACTGTTTTTTAGGTTTTCTTTATGTGCAAGATATCTATCGTGTATCCCTAAAAAATATTGTCTTTGGCTTTGATGAGAGTCGAAAAATTCTTCCATTAATGCTCTCATCTCATCCAATGCATCAAAGGCTTGTTGGGTAAGTTCAAATTCGTTGGCTAATTCCTGCTTAACTAATTCCTGCTTTTTCTTCTCAAATTCTTGGGCTAGCTGGTCATCGAACTGCTTTTCATAGTCAATCAACGTAGCATCTTTTTCCTGACATAGTTTGTTTAACTCTGTGACTTCACCCTGTAACTCATTGATGCGAATAAGTAAGCGTTTATTTTCCTGGCTGAGTTCTTTACCTTGATTGATTTCAGTTTGCAATATAACTTTGATATCAGATAATTCACTACTCATTTCAGAGATTGTTTTTAACGCTGTATCTTGCGCTTTTTGTAAATCATGTTTAACTTTTTCACTGTCTTTGATTATGGTGTTTAGTCGTTTATTTTCTGCAATATAGCGGTCTAAGTCGGACTCTAAACCGTTACGCATTTTATTAAATTTAGTGTCGTAAAAGAGAGCTACAGTACCACCACCTAATAATGCACCACCAAGACCAAAACCAATTGTATGAGCTAAGTTTTTATTAGTGCTACCAAGCATCAAACCAGTAATTAAACCAAGTCCAGTTGTAGTTGCAATTGTAAATATTTTCATGACTTCAAATCCTTTTATAAGTTAGGGTAGCTATTACTAACTACCCAATTTCTGAGAATTATTTAATGCTCTTGTTACCTAACTCTTTGAGGAAAGCATCAAAATCTTCTTCAGCCTTCAATGCTTCCTGATACCCTTTAGCAGCCTTAAATTGTTGCTTCTTTAGATTTGCGTCGTTCTCTGCTATGGTGTAGGGTAAAGCCGCTTGCACTGTAGCGGTTTTGTGAGATTGGGCGATGTAATTCACACCTTTTTCTAGAGTGATAGATTTTTGCTTTTGAAGTTCTAGAAATTGCTGGTAAACTTTCTCAATCTCACTTTGACTTACTAAGCCAGATGCAAATGCTTTTGCTTTTTCTGCCAGTGCTTTGAACTGAGAACCAGCGTATTTGTTAGCCCATACAATTAACTCGTTGTACCTAATCCCGCCCTCATATTTAGCCTTGGCATTTTCAAACTCTGCCACAGATGCTTGGTTTTTGATGTCAGGGTTTTTAATGTCCTCAATGGGGGTCAAGTCTGGACTATGAACATTAGAGGCTATTTGGTCAAGGGTAGAACGTTCAAATCCTGGGATGCTGACTGTAACAGAATTGTCATTGCTGTTATAGCCAACTAAACCATGTATCCTAGTGTCAACCTCTGGCTTAGTTTTGAAGTCGGTAATTATGGGAGTAGTTATTGATTTTTGACCTTCACTAAATGTAGGTTTTCTTGATGGAGTGTTAACGGTTGTTGGCGTTTTTCTAATAGGCATTAAGTTTTTACCCCTCTACTAATTTTGTGTGCTTCAAACTTGATTTTTAGTTCTGCTATTTTGCGCTCTAATCGGTTGTACTTCTCAACCATGTGAGCGTTGATATCAAAGCAATCAGCAGCATTTTGGATAGTTTCAGCACTTAGCTGATTTTCATCATCCATAATTTATTTATGCCTCTATGTTGTTAAGTGCTTCTGTTGAGTAGTGCCAAGCATCAGCCAAGTTGGTAATAATTCTTTCGTCAACAATTTGGTTGGATATTTTCAGTTTTAAAACCAGTGCGTATGCTTCTCCTAATGCTGTCTCTGCCTCAATAAGTAAGCACTGAACTCTGTCTAAATCCTTAGTTTTAGCAATTGGCGTTTGGCTTATCATGATGGTGTAAATAAATTCAATTGCGGGATTTTACGAAGCTTTTTTGAGGGGATACAGGTATTGCATCCCCTCTTTTCTTTGGCTATCTAGGGCAAGTCTGAGCTATGATTTGTGAGATTCATCCTTAAGTTTGAGGGTGGACTAATAGCGATCGCAATTTCTTGTCAGGGAAGGGCGATCGCTTTTGACTTGGATATCAACAATCCAGAGAAGCATTAGCAGTGGGATGATTACTGCTGCTATTAGGTATGAGAGTTTCTGGCTTTGCTCAATCTGGGCTACTGTCTTTTGAAGATTGGTCATATTTTTGAAAATCGCGGTACTCTTGGGCGGCTTCCTCCAATTTCCTCACAACTACATCCAGTTGAGCGTCATCATGCCCTGGTTTTTTGACTGAGTAATGGATGTAAGAGGCAATCGCATCTAGCAGATCATCAAGGGAGTAGCGCTCTTGCTCTAAAATCGGGATGAATTCCTGGATATAGTCAGCAAGTGCTTTTTTGCGGAGGCCTTCTAGTTCTTGGCGAATTTCTTCGTGGTTTTTCATGCTTCTCTACCCAAGTTGTTGCAGTTTTTCGAGGGTCAATTGCTCGACTGTGGCGGCGGCGGCTTGCTCTTGCAATTCAAAGATTTTCAAACCCTTCTCAATACCCCGCGCTATAGCTTGTTGTGCCTCCAATTCATCAAGTACGGATTGATTGTTTTTGGTGCGACTGGCTTCTGTGGCGATTCGCTCTTTGATAGCCAAGATGCGGTCTTGAACTGAGATGTTCAAAGCTGTGGTGTTTTTTTGGATGGTTGCCAGTTTGGTTTCTAATGCCTCGGTCTGTCTGTGAGGAACAATGGCGGCGGTCGTTTTGGTAGTAGCTTGCTGTGGCTTGTGGTTTTCTCTGGCTACTTGTTGGGCATACTCAGAAGCATTGCCAATATCTTTTAGCCGTTGCATCTGGTCAAGTGCTTTTTGGGTGTAGATGCCATTGGCTCTAAATTCTGATTCTGGTAGCCAGTGCCAAGCCTCAAGGATGCGGTTTGCATATTTGAAAACTGTTCTCTCGGTTATTCCCAAAATCTCTGCTAATGCCTTAGCGGTCAGTGTCCGGTCAGTGTCCGGTTCAGTGTCCGGTTCAGTGGTAGGACAGTCTATCATTTCAATTTCTTGATACATAAGGGTTTTGGCTTATGTTCGGTGGTTTTCAGTGAGCAGTAGTGCTGTTCACTTCATGGTAGTTAACTTACTAGCTTGCTGTCAAGCTAGCAATGTATAAGGATAGATAGCTAGCTATTTGATATAATATAAGATGCTCTTATAACTTGCTAGCAAGCTAATTAGCTGTTATGTTTAGATCGATTCTCTAGGAAATATGAAGGTGAACTGCAAGATAAAGCAATTGATGGATGCACGGGACATCAAGCAAGCTCATTTAGCTGAAGCTACCGGGTTATCTCCAACTACAGTAGGAAAACTCTACAGAAACCAGTTTGAACGTATAGATAAAGCTACTTTAATTACTCTGTGTAAATTCTTTCGTGTTGGAATAGCAGACTTGTTTGAAGTTGAATTCGAGCAAGAGGATTTAGCATCATAACTGAATCCCCAAGTCCTAAAACGCAATGAATTATGTTTGAAATACGCTCTGTGCCTAGCAATCAATACTAAGTAGGAGAACCGCTATGGTCACAACTTTCCCACTCGCAGAAACAAGAACTTTAATTAAAAACATCAGTTGGCAGACGTTTAAAACCATGTTGGCTGAGATGGGAGTCGAGCGTAACTCTCGATTTGCCTACCTTAATGGAATAGTAGAAATTATGACCCCACTAATGCCACACGAGAACTCAAACCGCGTTATCGAAGGTTTTGTTCTTGTGTTGTGTGAGGAATTTGGCAAAGAAGTCAAAAGCACTGGTTCACTAACCTTGACACGGGATGATTTAGAGAAAGGAGGGGAGCCAGATAGCAGCTACTACATTCAAAATGAGTCATTGGTTAGGGGCAAAGAAAATATTGATTTAGCGACTGACCCACCACCAGACCTAGTGCTTGAGGTGGAATACTCCAGATCCAAGATAGATAAATTATCTCTCTATGCCTCAATGGGTATCCCTGAGTTTTGGAGATACAACGGTACTGTGTTGCGAGTTTATACCCTTTCGGGTAGCCAATACTCAGAAGTTGAATTTAGTCCTACTTTTGCCCCAGTGCCAGTAAAGGATATTCCCCGGTTTATTCAAGAAAGTAAAAAAATTGGGCAACTAGCAGCAAAGAGCGCTTTTCGCGATTGGGTAAGACAGCAAAAATCTGTCTGAGGAAACTAGCCTCGACCGCGCAACTAGGGTGAACAGTCGCACCTATCCCAAAATCAAGCACCACAAGCTTTTGCAATCTGTATACACCGGGCTTTTCTTACTTTTTTCTTACTCGCTACGGAAGGGCGATCGCCTGAGAATTACGTAGGTATGAACACGACATAGAAGGAGCATGATTTGAACGGAAAATTAGCAAGGCGATTTGCAAAAATTTTACAATCTTTGCCTGAAGAAGAATTACTCAGGTTTACAGCTACCCAAGCTCAAAGAGAATATTGGATTAAGTGCAGGGAATTCAACCATATCATTGCTATCTGCTTTGAAGCCAGGTTCTCTGGTAAAGACAATCCTATTGACTACTGGAAAGAAGACAAGACTGAAAAGCTATTTCACGACTTAGTTTGGAAGTTAATCAAAATGTATGAAGATTTGTGGTCACTTATCCAAGTAGCATTTGGGGACATTAAAAAAGCTTTTGATGCCAAAAAGGAACCGTTGGTTTTTCCTTCAGCATGGGGTTTATTTCTTGAAGTTGTAAAATTTCAAGAAAATTCTAACTATGCACAATGCCTAGCGCCTTCTTGCAACACCTTCAATACAAAACGAGATGCAAAGATCGATAAACTCATCAGGCAAGGAACTTGGGGTGAACTCACAGAAGATCAACAAGCCGAACTAAAAAGACTTACGAAAGAGCAACCTGTAAATCCTTGGCTTCACATTGTCTACTGGCTATGCCAGGAATTCGCCAAAACCGACAGCTTAATTGCCCAGCATTTTCAGTCTTTCAGGGATGCGATGAATTCGGCGACAGATTTACAAATCAAAATCTATTCGCAAGCTATCAAAGGAAGGCTGGACTTTACCCTAGCTTCAGAATACTGGATTGATGGCAAAAGGCATGAAGGGCAGCAACCTGGGGGCAAGTATTCTTAACCTATCCTTAATCTAAGGACTCCACTTTTTCAATCGTCTTGATTATCCAATAGCGATCACCCTAAGCTTTATTCATCAGCTTTTTTGCCGGATTAACTAGCAATAAAAAGCTGGCAAACAAGTTCCCAGGTTTTGAGCGCGGACGCAAAGAGTCTGATTATCAGTCAGAACTCCTGAGTAATTGTCTACCAGACAAACATGTAATTTTTGTTATTACTTCAAGCTTATCGATTATTCCGCAAAACTCAAAGCCTGAGAGTACTAAATTAATAGAGGTATTCTCATGTTTGAAAACAATAGTGCTGTGGGAACATCCCCCCCCACAGCACTACTCAAAAAAACTTATACAGTAAGTATTTTATCAAAATCCCTCCTTAGAGGTCAATCACGGCGATACAAAAGATTAGCTCATGCAGTACGCCAACAGGAACTAACAACAAGCCTTGAAATCCTTGCAGAAAGCCAGATTGAAGGCGATTTAGCACTTTTCATTCTGGCTAATTTTCAGCAGATGGGGGTGGCGTGATGAAAATCTGCCCACACTGCGGCTTTGAGTTCCGGGTCAACGTAGTTTCAGAACGGTCAACGGGTTTTAAATATTTGCGATCTGGTTGCTGCGATGTCGCCCTTAGAAAATGCCCTGATCCGAATGAACTATTGAGTTGCTCTAGCCTCAGCCTTGAGGAGCGAGATTACCTCAAGCGGCTTGTTGATTTACCGTGGTTTAGCGGTCAGGTTGCTGCTGTACTTCTCCAAATTGAAGCCAAGACACAGGCATCAGTGGAGGTGGCAGCGTGAGTTTCACAACGTCATCCCCAAAAGACCCTTGCAATATCTGCGGGAATACCACTCATAAATGCCGACATCACCACGTAGAAGGTCAAGGGCTTTGCATGACCTTCGCTGATGTTCGCAAGGGCGAGATAATTTCTGGCTATAAATGCACCGGACATACCAAATGTGGACAATGGGCTAAATTTGCCATCGATAACAGCGAAGAATGGACGCGAGAACAGCAAGATGAATGGGAACGCCTAAAGGAACAGCGACGACGCGAACAGGAACAGGCAGAAGCCAAGAGAAAACAGGAATCACTGTCACTTCAGGAGCGCGATAAACAGTACAGAGAATTAATCGAAACTCTCACTCTGTCACCGGAGGACAAAACCGACCTCAAGCAGCGGGGATTTTCTGATCTAGAGATTGAATTGTGCGGCATCAAATCTGTTGAGCGTTACCAGCATCTGCAACAACAATTTAGCCATCTCTTGCCAGGGGTAAGCCAGGACGGTAAAACGTTAATGACGAATGCCGGATATCTCCTGCCAGTTCGTAACGTCGATGGTTTGATAGTTGCCTGCCAAGTGAGACTAAGGGGGATTTTAACTGAAGGGCGTTACAGATGGCTTTCAAGCAAGACTAAGGATAATCCAGATGGGCAATCACCCCATATTCACGGTAAAGATTTCAGTGAATTACCTTTGGCTGTACATCGCCCACAATTACAACCTCAAGGCATCGGGCTAGTTGAGGGCACAGGTGTAAAACCATTCAAGGCTAGCCTTGGGTTAAGTTTAATCGTTATTGGTGCAGCTGGTGGGCAGTGGACAAGCAGTCCCAACTTGTTACAGAAATATCTCACACAGATTTCTCATGAAGTTGGAGGAGATAAGCACATTAAGCTGTTTCCCGATGCTGGAGATGTTCAAAACAAAGCAGTAGTAGAGAGATGGCGAAAAACCTGTAACTTACTCACTGACTTAGGGTATCTTCCTGTAATTGGTTGGTGGGGTCAAGTCAGCAAGGAAGACAATGACATCGATGAGCTAGAAAACTTTGACGACATCCAGCACATCAGCCCGAAAGAATTTTTTGAAATCTGCGAACAGGAATTAAGCAGGGGTCAAGGTTTTGGTCAACAGGAATCAAAGAGCTATGTTACCAAGGTTAGAAAATCTCCTGATTGGTTGAACTGGATCGACAAAAATAAATTTACACCTGATGTTGTCTTAAATTGCAATGGTGATTTAGTTCTTCCTGATGAGTTGATGGATATTGAAAACAAAAATCTACTCATTAATTCTGGACTGGGAACCAATAAAACTGGTGAAGGACTAAGGCTAATAAAAAGCCTAGAATCTGTGTATAACCCATTTACAGGTTACACAGGAGTTTGCACAACAATTCTTGGCTATATTAACTCATTACTTCATCAAACAATCGAAAGAGCAGGCGGTTATGGAATAGACATATTGCACGTTCAAAGCGATGATGACGGTAAGTTATTTGCTAAAGATACTAATAGCCATATTGCGGGTTGTATTCACTCTCTGCCACACTTTGACGGTCATTTTTCAGGCAAGGCTGTAATGGTTGATGAGATTGAATCAGTTCTAACAACATTAGTAACAGGTTCTAATCTAGGCAGCAAGCATGGTGAAATTATAGAAATGTTCTCTAGGGCTATAAGTGCCAGTTATGGCAATATTTTTCTAGATGGTAACATGACGGATATATCGGCTGATTTGATAGAGGAAATAACTGGTAAGAAAAATATTAAAGTCCTCAACCCTGGACAAATTAGACGCAAGAATTTTAGATTTATTATTAGTGCTAAAAAGGGTAAAAACGGAAAAGTCAAACTCGCTGTTAATGACCCTAGCCCATTAATTAAGATGATACTTGATACTATCCGCAAGGGTCAAAAAGCCTTTGTAACTACTGATTCTCGAATTTTTGGTGAAGGTTTAGCCGAAAATGCGATTAATATTACCGCTGACGAGAGAAGCGTAAAGCAGTTAGCTGATGTCGCAGATAAAGAGGGTTATAAAGTTTTCGTAATCAGTAAAAATACCTCTGGAACTGATGAGGGGAAAGCATTTTTAAGCAATCCTGGTGAATATATAGCCAAGAATAATATCAGCTTGGTTATCGGTACTCCGTCAATCGGCAGTGGTGTTAGTATTCAGCTACCCGAAGGATTTGAAGACCACTTTGGCGCACAATTTACGCTTTTTTGTGGCGTTCTGAGTACCAAACAGCAAAAGCAGTTGTTGGCTAGGCTAAGGAATAATAAGCTTATCCATTATATCTACTGTCCAGTTAAGAGTTTAGTGAAAGATAGGAACAGACCACAGCAATACTCAGCAACAGAATATTTAAAAGAAATAAACGAATTACAAAGATTAAATAGGGCGATATCTCATGAACAAATACAGCAATTGTTTGATGACGCTAAATCAAGAATTAACCCTGTTTTCGATAGATATTCAGCAGAACTAGGAGCATTAGATAACTTTGAACAAGATAATTTATTAGAATGCCTCAGCTATTCTTTGGAGTCCGAGGGGCATGGGGTCGAGTGCGTTTACCTTGACCCTGATGAACAGGCTAAAAATGAAATGAAGGAAGCCAAGGAGAGAATCAGGTCACGCGAAGCTGTAGAATTTCAAAAATCAATCCCCTTTGACTCAACCCTAGAAGCTGATAACCAGGTTAAAGCAAACCCCACACCTGAGAATCACTTGAGGAGGGATAAAACTTATTTTGTTAAGGAAAGATTGCCAGGGATAGAGAATAAAGAAGTTTGGGGCGTTGAATTTATTCGTGAATTTGTAATTGATGATAGCCCACAATATAAGGTCAAGGCTATTACTAGAGAATGGCTACTACGTCACCATAAAATTGCTTTTGAGAATCACAATATTAGGACAATACGAAAACTTGAAAAACGCTATGTAACATCTAAGGAGTTATTACCTGGGGATTATGGCAAGCTTTGGGCGTTAAAAGAGCTTAAGTTTGAGGAAAGGGTTCTTAATGCTGAACGATTTACGTGTAAATCGCCCAATATTCAGCAACTAGACAAAGAATACAGAGAACGTAAAGACTTGCAGAAATTATTAGGAATTGAGCCGCCAAGGGATAAGGTCAAAAATACAATAATTCAAGACTTAATCCGCCCCATGCTTGAGTTTTTAGGTAAGAAAACTGAAGAGCAGGGAAGAATTAGGATTGATGGCATTTCTCGAACTTCATATAAAGCTGTGAGCGCGATTGACGAAAAATCAAGAACAGCAATCTATGAATGTTTAACTAATAAGTTCACTAAAGAATACGAAAAACGCGAGTTAGACAAGATGCTAGAAAGTCTCAGAACACAGCAGGAATTGGCGGAGCAGATTAAAAGTCAACAGTCAACAGATGCAGAAATCACTACAGAAGTCAAATCGGAACTAGACAAATCGGCAGAAGGTAACGCGGCGATTATCGATGAATGGCTAGGTACTCTTTCCTGGGAAGAGTTGCATACCTTGTCTAGTAACTGGTCATCTGAATTGAAAGCTAAAACCTGGAAATTGCTCACGCCAGAACAACAACGAGCGCTCAAACAACTGCTTCCACAAACCATAGAAGGGAAATGGGTTGCCTACCTGCTTGATGCTGAAAAATCAGGCACTTTGGACAATACAATCAGGCAGTTTTTAGCTTTGGATGACAATCAAATAGCCGAGGCTTGGGATATGTTACCAGAACGTTTGAAAAACAGGTGCTGGGAATTGCACAGTACTTCAGCTTGATTGCAGGATCTAAGTGTACTACTCGATTATTGTGAGGATGCAGAAATGCTGGCGGATTTGAGGGCGATCGTCCCTTACCCATCGGCTTTGAAACTGGCATCTCGGCATCTGCCAAAAAAGAAGCGAGAACTTATCAGGCAATGGGTTGTGGCTGCATAATTTATTAGTGCAAAAATGTAAATTTGGGTGCAAGCTTAAGGCAAGCACCCCGCTACCTTGAATCAAAAACCTTTGTTTTTGAAGCTAAAATTTTTCATGTAATTTAGTGCAGTCGCAAGTCTGCAAATATTGCCACTGGCTGCATCTTGAGATGTAATTGAAGTATAGAATTATAGGAAAAAAATTGGTGTAATGTGAGTGCAAATCATCAGCATTTGAACGAGAAAGAATACAAGTTTGTAGTGGAAATTCTCAACGGTTCAACTGTAGAGCAGGCAGGAGAAGCTGTAGGGATAAAGCGGCGCAGTGCTTACCTCTGGAAAGCTAAGGAGCATATTCAGATGGCATTGGAAGCAGGGATTGAAGGGGAAGTCCAGATAGTTAAAGAATTTCGGGCTGAGAGGGCTAAGGCAACTCTTCCGCAAATATCAAGCCTGCTTGAGGAAGCAGCGCCGCGAGCGATACAAATTTTGATCGAGTTGAGCGAAACCGCCAATTTCTCAACGCGGCTGCTTGCGGCTAAAGAAATTATTCGCCTTAGTGGTTTAATTGAACATCAAAATTATACGGAAAAGCACTCTACAGAGTTTGTTAAACAAAAGGGACTGACGGCGGAAGCTGCGGCGCAAATTCGGCTCCACATTTTAGGGATTGGTGCTGAGTAAAATCGCCCCTCATCGCCCTACCCGATCCATCGCCCCACTCAATCATCACGCGAGTGGGGTTAATTTTGCCCAGGAAGCCGCCTGTAGTGGTTAGCTGGTAATTTGTGTACCTCAAGGCAATGTAGGGCATTGTGGGCGGTAGTAACACCCCTCAACTTATGTAAGTGACAAATGTGTTATCTACATCACTTTATCAACGTGACATCCCTACACAGCATATATATATACCCACACACACAAAGGATGTCACAGCATAAAGCCAGGTACAGCAATGCTTTGAGCGATTTTAAGGGGGCATTTTTTTAAGTTTTTATTACGAATACTTCTCAATTAAAATCTACCTATGTACTGAAACAGTGAGCTTGCTTAGTATTACGAAAAACATAGAGACTGACAGTTAAGGGAGAGATTGCCGACTAGTATTAATCAATAACCTCATCGCTTTTTTTAAGTATCTCTAGTGTTATCAGCATCACTTAGTTAGGGTGACATCCCCACACAACATATATATATACCCACACACACAAAGGATGTCACCACATAAAGCCAGATACAGCAATGCTTTTAGCTATTTTATCAAGCATTTTTTTTAGTTTTTGTTGCTATTAATTCTCATTTAAATTTTTATAATGTACTGACAATTAATGTTTACTTAGTATTTTGAAAAACATACAAAAGCGGGAATTGAGGCAGGTGAAGACGGGTATTAGTCATCGGTCATTGGGCATAGGAATGGGGTGAAGCCGATCGCCCTCACGCATCGCACCCGAATGTTCACGTGAACATTTTTCAGAAACTTGACCATCGCCCTTGAGGAAAAGTGCCAGCGAGGAGACGCTACGCGGTTTCAGTCGCCCGGTCGCCCTTCGGGCTTGTGTTGCCTCATACCATCGCTGTACAACTGGGTAGACAGGCGATCGCACCGGGGAACCGTGCCAAGTTGGTTATGCCGCAAAACTCTAATAAAACATAACCTTATGGACGCGATCGCACTTCAGGGAAGCATAGAGAAGTTACCCAAGCCATAGCCAAAAATCGGCAAACTTTTGATGATAGCTTGCTGACGGGTATTAGTCGGGAATTATGAAGGTTCTAATCTGTGGGTAACTGGTTGCTATAGCAAGCCGTTCTAATGCAGACATAACCAGTAATAAAAATAAAACGAGTTCTAATATAAATAGAACTTGTTATTTTATGCCTAGAACTAGTTATAAAATAGTATTAAATAGATGGAACTGGTTAGTTTCTATATAGAATCGTCAAGGCATATATAGAACTAGTTAGCAATAAAGATAGAACTAATTATAATATTTAGATATAACCCGATGCTGCTAGCTGCTATAATCCTTGTATAGCAAGGCTTTTAAGGCGCAATATTTAACTAGTTATAATAAAGGTGTAACGCGATGATTGCAAATATAACCAGTTCTAATACATGCATACAAGTGAGCATAACCAGTTACATAAAGACATAACGAGATGCCTTAAGCAGATATAACTAGTTACGTCCGTTAATTTAAATTAACGGACGTAACTA
>NZ_CAWPNJ010000087.1:0-17877 GCF_963889195.1 Calothrix sp. FACHB-168 | reverse complement strand
AAAACTCTTGTGGGATGGGCGTCTCGCCCGTCCTGGGCGGACAAGACTTCGGCGTGAGCGCTCAGTCGAACGCTGTCCACCCCACAAGAAAATTATATTGCAACATTTTAAGCTTGCCACGCCAGTAGGGTGTGTTGTCGCGCAGCGCAACGCACCAAAGCCCAGGATAAGGTGCGCTATCACGAAGTGTAACGCACCCTATACATACTATGCAGCCTCATAAAGAATTGGTATAAGATACCTGATTTATCTAAGAGTTTGAGGCTCTGAATGCCAAATTTTACTTAACCTAAACTAGAATTTTTCTTAATTTCATCAACTAATTTTTAAACTACTTTATCCTTTGGTTAAAATAGGCTATATTTGCTATTCAGAGCGACTGCAATTAACGTCATGCAGGAATTATTTATCATATATTGAAAAGCATGAATTAAATTAAATTTAAACTTAAATATTTTGCATATTGTTTATTGTGCCTTTCATAAATATTTCTTAGTTTGCTCTTAATAGAGATAAATGATTTTGTCTCCATGAGAGTAAAAACTAAGGAGCATATTGTGACCTTATCAAGGCGGAAATTTTTTACTTTAGCAGGGACAGGAACTGCTGGTGCTCTGATATTATCTCCATTACAAGCTTTTTATGCTAACCGCGCTTTTGCAGCCGGCCCTTATGGTTCCTTGGTATCCGATCCGAAACGTGTTTTGGATTTGCCGAGTGGATTTTCTTATGTGAGAATGTCTGAAGCTGGGCAAACTATGAGTGATGGTTACAAAGTTCCGGGTGGACATGACGGAATGGCTGCATTTCCCGGTACAAATGGCAGTACTATTTTAGTGCGTAACCACGAACTTAACTTTTCATCGGGTGGTAGTGTAGGCGCACCCAGTAGTAAAAAATATGATAGCAAAGCTAAAGGTGGTACTACTACCTTAGAAGTTAGTTCCACTAGAGTATTACTCAGACATCACGGTTCTTTGGCTGGTACGGATCGCAACTGTGCAGGAGGCCCCACTCCTTGGGGTTCTTGGTTAAGTTGCGAAGAAAGTTTTGAAACTGGGAATAAAAAGCACGGCTATGTATTTGAAGTTCCTAGCAGTGCAACAAGTTTCGTCACCCCGGTACCATTAACAGCAATGGGTCGATTCAATCATGAAGCCGCAGCCGTAGACCCAAATACAGGCTATGTCTATATGACCGAAGACCGGGGAGATGGTTTATTATACCGTTTTGTACCTAAAACCAAAGGTAAATTGAGTGATGGCGGTACACTGTATGCTTTGAGAATTCAAATCAAACCGAAAGCCAATACTAAAACAGGGTTTACAGTTGGTCAAGCCTACTCAGTAGATTGGGTTCGCATTACTAACCCCGATCCTTCTTCTGATACCGTTAGATCTGAGGGTTATAACCTTGGTGCAGCTAGATTTAGCCGTGGCGAAGGTATCTTTTATGGTAAAGGAGATATCTATTTTTGCTGTACCAATGGCGGTAGTGCTGGCTACGGTCAAGTATGGCGCTACAATCCAGCTACGGAAACAATACGACTATTTGCAGAACCAAATAATCGGAATATTCTCGATTATCCAGATAATATTGTCGTTGCACCCAATGGTGATTTGTTCCTTTGCGAAGATGGCGACGGCGAAATCTTTATTGTCGGGATTACCCCCAGTGGTACGCTGTATAAATTTGCCCGTAATGCTTTGAATTCCGAAGAATTTGCCGGAATTTGTTTTTCTCCCGATGGCAAAATTATGTTTGTAAATTTGCAATCACCAGGAATTACCTTTGCAATTAGAGGCCCTTGGTAAACAAGAAAAAGGCAAAAGCCAGAAGATAGCAGGAACTAACCTCAGACTTACGCCTTCGTTAAATCAATAGCTTATCAATAGCCGCGATCGCAAAAATGCAGGTCGCGGCTAACTGTATAATTACATGAGTTTATCAGTCATTTGTTAGAGACGCGATTAATCGCGTCTGTACAAACCGTCAACCGTCAACCGTCAACAATATTTCCCAACCCAATTTTTACTGAAAAAATTTTTAACAAACCAACCCCAGCATGAAACGAACTAAGAAGTCTTTGCTATTAGCTTTGAACTGGGTGTTACTCTCATTTGCAACCTCGATTTTAATTATTCTCGCACAACCTACAGCACCCGTTCCCGCCCAAGCGCCTAATTCAACCAATTCACAACAAAGTCGCGAAGAACATCTGCGCGAAGTCTTACAACGCAAATCACCTAAGCCTGTTGTCATCCCCCAAACTACCCCTTCTCCTGAGGCTACACCATCACCAACACCTACACCCAAGCCTGATGAAGCCACAGAACCAGCACCGACACCGGAAGAAATCGCCCGTCGGGAACAATTTATCGCCGCAGATAAGCTGTATTTGGCGGGACAAATTGGCGAAGCAGAAAAAATTTATCGTCAGTTAAAAGAACCTTTTGCCAAAACGACACAACCCCAGGAACGCAAACCAGCAATTACCGATCCAACGCAACTATCCCCAGCAGGAAAAGTCTACTGGCGGGAATCAGAAGCGGGGATAGCCAAGAATTTACAATCGAGAACTTTAGTACCTCTGCAATTATTAGTGGAACAGTATCCGGAGTTTATTCCTGGACATATCAGATATGCGGAAGTTCTCAAGCAATACGATCGCACTGAGCAAGCTTTAGATATCTTAGAACGGGGAGCTTCTCTTTATCCAGACCAACCAGAATTAGTCAAAGCCAGAGTTACAGCCCTTGCAGATGCGAAAAAATGGATGGAAGCTTCTTTAGCAGCCCGTCAATTTGCGATTCTTAACCCCAAAAATCCCCAAGCGGCAGAGTTTAACAACTTAGCAGAAGTCCATCTCAAACGTTATAAAAGTCATATTCAAGCCGAAATTCGCGGCAATGCGATCGCAAATATTCTCACAGGAGCCTTAGGTTACGCTGTTACAGGCAGTTTAGTCGGGCCATTTTCTGCCCTTGATTCTACCATATTACTTTTACGGGGTGAAGAATCCATAGGCGAATCGGTAGCTAAACAAGCTAAAGAACAACTCAAACTCATTACCGATGAAACAGTCGCCGCCTATGTGAATGAAATCGGTCAAAAACTCGCCAATGTCGCCGGACGCAATGAATTTAAATATGAATTTTTTGTGGTTCCTGACGAACAACTCAACGCCTTTGCTCTCCCAGGTGGGAAAATATTTATTAATGCAGGTGCGATCGCCAAAACCAATTCCGAAGCCGAATTAGCTGGATTAGTCGCCCATGAATTATCTCATGTAGTCTTATCCCACGGCTTTCAACTAGTTACCCAAGGTAATCTCGTTGGCAACATCACTCAGTATATTCCTTTAGGCGGGATTATCGGTCAACTCTCAGCCTTAAGTTATAGCCGCGATATGGAACGTCAAGCAGATACCCTGGGTACGCGCTTAATTGTCGCCACAGGTTATGCAGCTGACGGCTTACGTAACTTAATGGTAACCCTAGAAAAACAACAAAAAAATGTTCCCCCTAGTTGGTTCTCTTCTCATCCTGGGGGTAGTGAGCGCGTCAGATATTTAGAAGATATGATTATCAATAGCAACTATAACCGCTACTCCTATGAAGGAGTGGAACGACACAGCCAAATTCAAGCCAAGGTCAAGCAGCTACTCAAAGAAAAGAAAGAACAAGCAGAAAAAAAACAGCCTGCACAATGAACTAAAAATAAAATTTTGCGTCACTGAAGCTATCAATAATCTATACCTATTTCCCTAAAGGATGATCTATGTCATCACACGCTTTGAAATTTGTACTTTTGAGTAGTTTAGGATTATCTTGTTTTCTAGGTAATTCCGTAGCACTGGCACAAGTTGATACATCTGGTGGTGTTGTCGTCCCCACAGATTCTACAGGCCCGTCAACCAGCACGCCAGTACCCGTAGATACCGCCACAGGTACACCTCCAGTTGATAGTAACACGCGCTTTAGCTGTCAGGTTTATAACGGTCAACATACAGTCATGTATCAACCCCAAAGTCAACCAGGCCAATACTTTGCTTGGGCTGCACCTGCAACTTTGGGTGGTGGTTGGGATATGCAAAAACGCTGTGCAACAATCGCCAGTCGCTTAGAATCCTATCGTCCCGATGGCTTGCAAGAACTGCAAGTTACGAGATTAAATAACGAGAACGTTGTCTGCGTCACCACAGAAGCAGTTCCTAGCTGTCGTATTGTTCTCACCGTACCCCGTGACAAAGACCCCTATAATGTCCGCAATAGCATCTTCCAAAACCTCACCACAGCCGATAGCGGACAACAAACTACCGCCGTCAACACCTATCGCGGACAAGGCGGTTGGGGTGATTTATACAACCTCTCTCGGACAACTGTAGGTGGTAATCGAGTTGCTAACGCCAGAAGTGGGATTAATCTTAAACCATTCCTCGATCGCAAAGATGGCGGTACTGGTAACGGATTAAAGAATGGTGTGGCTTTGCGTAATCGTTCCACCAGCCAAACCAGCGTTCGCCAACCTAATAATGGCATTCGCCTCAACCCCGATAGATTCCGCCGTTAATTTCAGGGTAATGTATATCTACTTGACACTCCCTGGGCTAAAGCCACAGGGATTCTTGATTCAACGAGTCCACTTAAATTAGACCCCTTGCGGTATCTAAAAAAGAGGTGGTTCTCTCCTCAAGCGTTAACTTTCCGAGTGCCCCGCGGTAGTTGGATTACTCCAAGAATTTGTTTGTTTAAATTCTGTGTCGTCTAGCCCCCATGTAGATTTTACCTATTCCTGGGCAAGAACTAGAACTATGGAATAGAACCCCATATCTTCAATTGTCAAGGTACACATTGCCGTTAGGCAGTTAGGTTTTTATACAGGTTGATTACCGTTCCTGTTAGGCTTGATTTTACCAAAACGTGACCCAGGCGTAAACACCTTCTAGCGGCTTTCATGAGGCAGTGCGTTCTTGGGGGTGTTCCCAGGAGGAACTGTCGAAAGGGTTTCCCAGCAATCACGCAACTGCCGTCCCCTTGCCTGAAGTATGGTGTTTGCGGCGCTATGCCCCTGTTCCTGGTTTTCAGCCTACCTTCCTGATAAACGCGCTGTTAGCAATATAGCAGCGCGTTTTTGTTGTTTAATCGAGTCTTAACTGTGGATAAAATTTAGCGATCGCATTGTTGAATAATACGTTCTGTTGTACTTAAATACTTAAGTCTTGAATCTATTACAAAAGAAACTTTCAGCTACAAATAATATTTAGTATATTAAACAACAAATAAATCCCAGTATATAACGCCATCAATCTGTGAATTGTTTGAGCTTAATGCTGGATATTTGCCAGCAGTTTAGTAAATTATGTGCTTATACTCCAAATCTCCTCTATTCAAAACCGTTGTATCTTTTATATATTAAATGTTGGATTTTTGACCACAGTAATAGCAAAACTTGGTTGTAATATCAATTTTTGCTGACAGAAAATCTGTTTTATAATCTGCACATGCTGGGATAATTTGTAATTTACCTGTAGCGATTAACAGGCATCTCTATTCAAGACTTTACGTAGGCTGGAATGCAATCATATTGAGGAATTCACTATGTCAAATAGCTCAGGGTTGTATATTCTACTAGTCAGCGTTCATGGATTAATCCGAGGTCATAATTTAGAATTAGGACGAGATGCTGACACAGGTGGACAAATAAAATATGTCGTTGAACTTGCGCAAGCCCTAGCGGAAAACCCGCAAGTAGAACGTGTAGACTTAGTTACCCGTTTAGTTAACGATCCAAAAGTTAGTTCTGACTACGCCAAACCTGTAGAAGTACTTTCAGATAAAGCACGAATTATCCGCTTAAACTGCGGCCCCCGTCGCTATCTGCGGAAAGAAGTTCTCTGGCCGCATTTAGACAACTTTGCTGATGAGTTACTTAAACACCTGCGACAAATTGGTAAATTACCCCATGTCATACATACCCATTATGCAGATGCAGGATATGTAGGTTGTCGTGTAGCTGGTTGGTTAGGTATACCCCTAGTGCATACCGGTCACTCTTTAGGGCGTGTCAAACAACAAAGACTATTAGAACAAGGAACAAAACCAGAAGTCATTGAAAATTATTACCATATCAATACCAGAATTGAAGCCGAAGAAACTACACTAGCTAGTGCAGCTTTAATTATTGCCAGTACTAATCAAGAAGTAACCCAGCAGTATGGAATTTACGACCATTATCAACCACAAAGAATGGTTGTAATTGCTCCAGGAGTTGCCCTTGAACGCTTCTACCCCGTACCACCGAATTGGCAAGAACCGCCCATATATAAAGACTTACAGCGATTTCTCACAGATCCGCAAAAGCCGATAATTATGGCGCTTTCCCGGCCAGCGATTCGCAAAAATGTCGGTACTTTAGTCAAAGCCTATGGTGAAGATCCAGAATTGCGTCATCTAGCGAACCTTGTTTTAATCTTAGGCAACCGCGATGATATTACAACAATGGAATCGGGGCCGCGTCAAGTCCTGACAGAAATTTTCCAATTAATTGACCGTTATGACCTTTACGGTCACATTGCTTATCCCAAACATCACGGATCTGATGAAGTTCCCGAACTCTATCGATTGCTAGCCAAAACGCGCGGAGTATTTATCAATCCCGCCTTAACAGAACCATTTGGTTTAACCTTAATCGAAGCTACAGCCTGTGGTGTACCGATTATTGCGACATCAGATGGCGGGCCGCGAGATATTATCGCCGCTTGCGAGAATGGTTTGTTAATCGATCCGCTCAATATTTCCGAAATTCAAGCTGCATTGCGAACAGCACTCACCGATACACAAAAATGGGAAGGTTGGTCTAGTAATGGTTTGAGTCGAGTCCGAGAAAATTTCTCTTGGGAAACCCACGTTGAGCGCTATTTAGAATCTGTGCGTCAACTACCACAACGCCGAGTCCAATCTCTGCTGAGTCCGTTAAGATTAGGCCCAGCTAGTAGCCTGAATGATTGGAACGTTCCTGAGAAAAACCGTCTACCAACAGCCGATCGCTTTTTGGTATGCGAAATTGATAATACCTTACTAGGTGACCCAGATGCATTGCAACAATTAATCGATCGCATCAATAACGAAGGCGAAACCACTGGTGTAGGCATTGCTACCGGACGTAACTTACAAAGTTCTCTAGAAATGTTAGAAGAATATCGGTTTCCTATGCCCGATGTACTAATTGTTTCTACAGGTAGCGAAATCTATTATGGCGCTCAAGTAATTGCAGATATCAACTGGCAAAGACATATTAGCTATCATTGGCAACCAGAGGCCATCCGCCAAGCAATGGCAGAACTACCAGGAGTGAAGTTACAACCTCCAGAAGGTCAAGGTAAGTTCAAAATTAGCTACTTTATCGATGAAGAAAAATCTGTAAGTTACCGAGAAATTATGCGTCATTTGCGACGGCATAAGCTCCATGTTAAAGGTATTTATAGCCACAATATGTATCTTGACTTGGTACCAATTCGCGCCTCTAAAGGCGATGCGATTCGTTATTGTGCTTTAAAGTGGGGATTGCCCATCAAACGCTTTTTAGTTGCAGGTGCATCCGGTAACGATGAAACCATGCTAGCTGGTAATACTTTAGGTGTAGTTGTCGGTAACTATAGCCCAGAACTAGAAAAGTTGCGTAGCTATCCCCAAGTTTATTTTGCTCAAGGGCATTATGCTTGGGGCATTTTAGAAGCACTCGATCGTTACGACTTTTTTGGCAATTTATCAGCCACAGAATCCGAATTTAACGGTAACGGAGATCTGGAAATGCAAAAACGCGAAGAAGCAATCACAGGTGCAGTTTTGTTAGCGTAAATTGTCCTGTTGAATTAATTTGTAGTTGAATTAGTTGCGGATTTAAACCCCAACTAATTCAAGATTGCTAAATAGATGGGGGCATGGGGCATGGGGCATTGGGCATGGGGCTAAGAGAAAAGGATTTTCATGTTTGGTTGTGAGATGTTCTTATGAGAGAATAGCTTGACATTATATACCCGTAATTACGAATTACGAATTACGAATTACGAATTACGAATTACGAATTACGAATTACGAATTATTAATTAATTAGCTAAGGGGTTTTGTTAATTGTTGCCAAATGTTACTTTATTGGGCTTGCTAGCGATCGCGCTTGGTGCGATTCCTGGTGCAGTGAGTCGCTATTACCTGACTGAGTTTTGTAAAAGATATTTAGGTACAAACTTCCCTTATGGCACTTTTATTATCAATTTCACTGGTTGTTTAATCATGGGCTTTTGCTTCACCTTATTTCAGGGAATTAAAGGATTTCCATCGGAGATAGATTTGTTAATTAGAACTGGTTTTTTAGGTGCTTATACAACTTTTTCAACCTATGGATACGATACATTAACATTGTGGAGCAATCGTCAGCAGGGAGCCACAATTTTTTATTGGGCAGGTAGCGCTATTTTAGCGGTAGTTGGTATTATATTAGGTAATAATTTAGCGCAGATAATTCTCGGTTTATATAATTGATTGGCAAGTAATTAGTTACTAGCAAGAAATTTAATCATGCAAAATAATTTTCTGCGCACTGTCATGGCAATCTCTTTAGGTGCCATGCCTGGGGCTGTAGGGCGATATTTGATAACTGAATTTACTAAATCTACTTTTGGTCAGGATTTTTCTTATTATGGGACATTTTTTATTAATGTGACAGGTTGTTTTATTATTGCTTTATTTTATAGTTTAAACGAGCAAAAATTGAAAAATATTTCACCGGAAGTTCGCTTAATTATTGCCACTGGTTTTTGTGGTGCTTATACAACCTTTTCAACTTATGGATTAGAGACTTTTACCCAAATAGATAAAGGCAATACAACAGTAGCTTTAATCTATTGGTTAGGCAGTATGATAATAGGCATGATTGCTATACAATTAGGCGTAATTTTAGGTAAAATTAATTCAAAATCGATAAATTAAATTCAGATATAGAAATCCGCTTTGATTCGGTGAAATTATTTACATAGAGACGGAACAGGGAACAGGGAACAAGTAATCAAAGTGTACTGAGTTTTTTAAAAAATCAAATAGGAATCTTATAGTTGGGTTTATTTACACTTTGACTTTTGACCCTTCGACTACGCTCAGGGTCAAGGTTGAGCGAAGCCGAAACCTTGACTTTTGACTTTTGACTTTTGACTTTTGACTTTTGACTTTGCGGTATTAGGAGCAGGATATTTTTTCTAATGGTAACGGTAGAGTAAAGAAAAAAGTGCTACCTATACCCAAGGTACTTTGTGCCCAGATTTGTCCCCCATGTTGTTCGATAATACTGCGACAAATTGCCAAGCCTAAGCCTGTACCGCCTTTATCGCGTGAGTCTGAAGCATCTACTTGCTGAAATCTGCCAAAGATGAGTTCTAATTTTTCTGGGGGAATTCCACGCCCGCGATCGCTAATTTGAAAGAGTACGCGATCGCATTGCGGTTGAATGCTGACATCAATACTGGCATCGGCAGGGGAAAATTTCAACGCATTACTAAACAGATTAGTCAGTGTTTGAATAATGGCGTCAGCCGCAGCCCAAACTTGCACATCGGGAGCATCAATATTAAAACTAATATTCTGTTGTTTGGCGATCGCTTTGACTCCCTCTACAGCTTGGGCGATCAAATCAGCCGCATTGCAGGTTGTTTTTTGCAGCACAGCCCGCCCTGATTCTAAGCGTTCTAGGTCAAGAATATCATTGACTAGACGGACTAGGCGATCGCAATCAATTGCAGCTATCTCAATCATCCGCTTAAATTTTTCTGGTCTGTTATCGTAAATACCAGTATTTAATAAACCTAATGAGGCGCGGATAGCTGTTAACGGCGTGCGCAGTTCGTGACTAACTATGCCAATAAACTCACTTTTGATCTGCTCCACTTTTTCCAGTTCTGTGATGTCTTCAGCAATACCAGTAACGCGAATAATTTCCCCTTGTTCATTTTTAATGGGGAAAGCGCGATCGCGAATCCACAGCATAGAACCATCAGGGCGGATAATGCGATATTTAATATCTGAGAGTTCGGGAATTAACTGTTCTACAAATGTGGTTTGTACGCGAGTGCGATCTTCGGGGTGAATGCTGTCTAACCAAGTTGATATGTCTTCGTAGATACTTTCACAACTCCTTTGCCAAATAGTTTCGTAAGTCTTGCTCACATAAATAATTTGCTGAGTTTGCATATCCCGCATCCAAAATACTGCTTGGATGTTTTCTGCTAGTTGGCGAAACTTTTCTTCACTTTCCCGTAAAGCATCTTCCATACGTTTGCGTTGCCTAGCTTGGCGATAGGCATCGGTAATGTCTTCCACAATATAGGAAAATTTAGGATAGCCTTTGTCGATACAAGTAATTGGGGAAACCGTTGCAGCTAGCCACCTTTGCCCGTTGACAGTCTCATGGGGATATTCAAACCGGACGGGAGCTTGAATTTTTTGAGCTTGTCGATAATAATTTATCCATTGGTCGATAATCGGTTGAGGTACACCTAAATTACTGGCAAACTGATTCTCCATTGCTGCGGGAGTAGTGCCAAAAAACTTAGCTGCTGTTTGGTTATCGGAAATATGTAAAATATCGTTTTCGTATAACTCCACAATACCCATAAGCATTGCACTACTGTTAAAGAAGCTGCGCAAAGTAGACTCGCTGCGTTGTAAATTGGCATTGCTTTTAATCAACTCGGCTGTGCGTTCGGCAACTCGGACTTCTAATTCTTCCTTGGCTTGCTTGAGTTCGGCTTCAGCGCGTTTGCGTTCGGTGATTTCTTCGCATACTGTACTAATACCAATAATGCGATCGCCATCTTTTAACGGTAAAAAGCTTTCTAACCAAGTTCGTTGCACGCCTGGTTGCGCCGGAGTTTCTCCAGTAATTTCTACATTTAACAGTGGTTTGCCTGTTGCTAAAACTGAGCGTAACACTTGTTCGGAGGTATCAGCTAATTCTGGTAACAACTCGCGTACAGTCAGCCCAATATGCTCTGCCATCGAAAATCCATTCATCTCTGCTAGGCGCTGGTTAATGCGCACAAAGCGCAAGTCTGTATCTAAAACATTTAAGCCAATGGGCGCGGATTGGTAGATATTTTCAATTTCTGCCAATTGCTGCTGTAGCTGAATTTGGTTTTGATGGAGAGCTATTTCAGCTTGTTTGCGTTCTGTAATATCTGCACAGGTACCAATCCACTCGCTAATTTTGCCAGCAGCATCGAGAATGGGTACACCACGCACCGCAAAATCACAGTATTTACCATCTTTTCTGCGCAGGCGATACTCAGTTTCGTAGAAAGTACCATTTGTATAACATTCTTGCCAAAGCTGGGCACAGCGATCGCGATCGTCAGGATGAATACAATTGAGCCAACCCCATCCTAAGCATTCCTCTAGAGTTTGTCCGGTGAATTTTCTCCAACCCTGGGGCGCAATGATTGCCATACCTTCAGCATTAGTACGCCAGACAATCTGAGCCGAAGCATGAACTAAGGCGCGATATCGATGTTCGCTTTGCCGTAAAGCTGCTTCGATTTCTTGGCGTTGTGCTAGTTCTGTTTGCAGATTTGCCAACAAATCTGCTTGCTGGATAGCAATGCTGACTTGACTTGCTACCTGTCGGAGTAGCTCAATTTCACTTGATTGCCATTCACGGGGGGCTTGACAGTGATGAGCAATCAGTAAGCCCCATAATTCATCTTTATACAGCACGGGAACAGCCACATTAGCCCTCACCTGATAACTTGCCAACATTTCCACATGGCAAGGGTTAATTCCCCCAGCATAAATATCAGATTTAGCAGTTACTAAACCTTGTTGAAAGCGTTCAATATATTCTCTACTCAAACAAGGATCGTAGATTTGGCTAGATAAAATTGCTTTGCAATTGGCAGCAACCGATTCGACAACTACAATACCATTGCTATGGGCAGCAAACTGAAAGATGATGGCGCGATCGCATTTGAGAAACTGCCGTACTTCATCAACAGTAGTTTGCAGAATATCTTGTAAATTAAGCGTTTGCCGAATGCGCTGGGTGATATCCATGACTAAGCGTTGTTGCTCAAATTGCTGTTGCAATGTCATTTGTGCTTGTTTGCGCTCGTCAATCGCCATCACAGTTCCACTCATGCGCACAGGTTCGCCAGATTTGTCATAAAACCCCTGTCCGCGAACTTCTAGCCAATGAATGCTACCATCAGCTTTAATAATCCGATACTCATGTTGTAAAATACTTTGGGTTTGTAGCGCTTGCTGTACTGCTTGGTGAAATTCTTGGCGATCGTCAGGATGCAAGTAAGCAGTAAAAGTTTCATATGTACCATCAAATTTACCAACACCCCAGCCATATAACTGTTGTTGTTCTGGTGACCAAATTATTTCTCCTGTGACTATATCCCAATCCCACATTCCCATTTGCGCGGAAGATAAAGCCATACGCAGTTGTTTGGCATTTTCTCTAGCTAATTGCTGACTGAGTTTTTGCAGCTTTTGCGTACTTTGGCGAAAATTGCTAGTCAGCAAGTTGATAGTCAAAGCTACCATCAGAAAAAGACCAATACGCAATAAATTATCTGGTTGTGGGATGGCAATTTGATATCGCGGCAGAATCAGGAAATAATCTATTGCTATTGTTGAAAGCACAACTGTTACTAATCCCGGTTTCAAGCCAGCATACCAAGTGCTAACAATCACAGCTATATAAAAAAAAGCGCTAATTGGTTGAGACAGCAGAAATTCTAGCCAGATTGATAGTAATAGCGCGATCGCTGTTGAGCTAATGGCAATTCCGTAGGGTAATATTTTTTGATAAATCCTCATAACGCTTTACTTCTCCCTGGCTCTCACTATCTTGCCAATGCTAGTTTATTCGCGTCATCGGGCTGATTACCCATATTAAAATTTTTCCACTCAGCAACAATTTGGCGATCGCATCATCTGTTTCTCCTGCAAATACTAGTTCTAAGTAAATTGTATTAAAAATGACTATACATATAAGTAAACATTCTTAAATTCATTTAATGAAACTAGCTGATACAAGTTTAAACCATCAACTATAGACATTTATAAATCTAGCACTACTAAATTTAGATATGTTACTATAATTACCTAGCACAAGTAAGTCAGTGTAAATAGGCTGTAAACCCTTACCATTGACTAATGACCAATGACCAATGACCAATGACCAATGACCAATGACCAATGACCAATGACCAATGACCAATGACCAATGACCAATGACAGCCTTTTTTAATCACCTTGCGGATATTCATCCCATAAAGTAGTGATTTCTCGTAAACTTTGATGATTACCATTGCCTAATATGAGATGGTCTAGTAATGGAATCCCTAAAAACTGCGCTCCAGCTAATAACTGACGAGTTAATTCAATATCTTCTTGGCTAGGTTCAATATTTCCCGAAGGATGATTATGTGCCACAATCACCCGCGTAGCACCTTGACGAATCACTTCGCGAAAAATTTCCCGGGGAGAAGCTAAAGTTTCCGTCGCCGTACCAATTGTAATTACTTTTGTACCTAACAAACGATTCTTGGTATCTAATAACAAAACCCCAAAATGTTCTTGGGTTTGCCACATTAAATTTTGACTCAGCGCCGCCGCCGCCGCTATGGGACTATCAATAGTTGCACCTTCAGGACGAGATTGAAAAGCGCGTTTACCCAATTCTATTGCAGCTAAGATTGTTGTCGCCTTTGCCGGGCCGATTCCTTGAATTTGCATTAATTCTGCAGGCGTCACCTCCCGCAAAACTGTCAAAGGATCGCGCTGATGCTTGCTCAATTCACTTAAAATATATTGCCCCAATCCTACCGCAGATAGTTTCCCCGGCCCTTGACCAGTACCTAACAAAATTGCAATTAATTCAGCTGTGGCTAAAATTTTCGGGCCATGAGCCATTAACCGCTCACGCGGACGCTCAGTCTCAGGCATGTCAGCAATTCTGAGGCAATATTTCATAGAGTAACTGCGAGAATATCTACCATAGTTGGAACTATCTTTAGTTATCCCTTGTTTACTCAACAAATTATGCTGATTTGAAAAAATCTTTAATTTTGTTCAGAAGTCATGACGGCGGCAAAGGAAAGAAAGATACAGCAGATTGCCAGTTGCTAACTATTGACTATTGTACAGACAAGGGTTATCGCGTCTCTACTGACCATTAACCAATAGCCAAGAGCTTGACTAAATAGGCAAATACTTTCCTAAAGTTACTTATAATTAGTCACCATGAGCAACATAAGAGCGTTTTCACTGTCTGATACTTTGGAATCAGTGCCGAAAACCAAGGCCAACTTCATATCTGGTTTGTAAACCAAAGTCGCGTTCATTACTAGCCAGCCCTTAAAAAGGTCGAAGGTGATACCAAGATTCTTTAAATAGGTGGAAAATAATTTTGAACAATGGCTAAAAGCTTCAGAAAAAATTTGACAGACCGCAAAATAGGCTCGGCTAGAGCCGAATCTACGCCTGTGGACAAGAAGGAGCCGACTCCCTTGGTGGAAGCAGGAAGCAGACCCTCTAAAGAAAACTTTAGTTGAATGGCGAAGCTTAGATAAGTTTAGCCAAGTTTTGTATAGCAGACTTAACAAGATTCCACAAAAATACTTTGGGCTGTTTCTTGATCTAAAGCAGCGCGAGTTCTACCAACTGTGATAATGTACGATGGAAAGCGTTGCTCTAACACTAAACTACTACCTGGTAAAATCCCAAATGCCATGAGTTTGTGTAAAATTGCATCATCTTCAGTTTGCAAACAAACTACCGTTTGTGGTTGACCAATTTTGACTGTAGGTAAGGCGTTCATTTTAAAATTGTACTCCGAATGCAGTTAAGCCAAGATTTACAAGATATCCCATCAAAAAAGCAAAGGGGAAAATAAATAATACGATCGCAGTTGTAGTTTTTGCTCCCCGTTCTTTAATGAGCATTTGCAATTGAGCAATGCAAGGTAGAAACAATGTCAATACAATCGCCGCTACCACTAACTGATTACCTGTGAGGCTACCTTGTTGCTGTAAATCAAATAATCCGGCTGCACCATAATCTCTTCTAAAGAAGCCATAGAGAAATATGGGTGCGGCTTGTGCGGGCATTCCTAAAGCTGAAACAATCGGTTCAATTGCCCGGATAATCATATCAAATAATCCGGTTAATCTTCCTGCCCAAATCAATACTGATGCCCAAATAAATAAGGGTAAAACTTCGATAAAATACCATTTCATTCTTACCCAGGTTTTAGTAATGACGTTCCGTAATTTGGGTAAACGTAAAGGCGGAACTTCCATATAAAATCTGCCAGAATCACCGGGTAATAATTTGGCGGTGAGATAGCCTACTATTATAAAGATGGCAGAAATAAAACCTCCCCAAAACAGTAACCCGGCTGGTTTTTGGGCGAGTAATCCTACAATCACGCCCCACTGGGCTGCACAGGGAATGGCGAGGGAGAGTAAAAAGGTAGCAATTAATCGTTCTCGCTTGGTTTCTAGGGTGCGGGTAACTATTGTGGCCATTGTGTCACATCCTAAGCCTAACACCATGGGAATGACTGCACGACCAGATAAACCTACGGATTTGAATAAGCGATCCAGCATTAACGATAAGCGTGGTAGGTAACCGCTATCTTCTAGTAGGGAGAACATCAAGAAATAAGTGGCGACTACAGGTAAAACGATCGCGGTGGCGTAGCGAATCCCTAAGCTGATAATCCCATAATCATTAGCAATTAAGTCTTGAATTGATTTCCAGGGAATAACTTGTGCAGTAATTTGGTTGACAAATGGGTTAATTTGTGATTCAAAAAACGTTTCAATGCGATCAACTAATTCCCCTGCGCCAAATTCACCGACAAATTTGTAGACTCCGTAATAGAGGATGAAAACCAGGATGGGGAATCCGGTGATGGGGTTGACGGTGAGTTGATGCAGTGTTTCCCCAAGTGGCGATCGCCTTTTTCTAGTTTCCTGTAATACTACTCTTTCTATCGTTCGCGCTTGACTTTGGCGAGTATTAGCGATCGCTAATCCAATAGGTTGTTTAAGTTGATTTTGCGTGACGGTAATCAAGACTTCTAGATGACGACACTGTTCTTGATCCCGTTGCATAGTTTCCCAAAGTCCGGAATCTTTTTGTAACAGTAATAAAGCTAAACTCCGGGGAGAGAGTGAGTAATTGTAGAATAAATAGCGATCTTCTAAAGTTTGCCACCAAGATTCCAATTGTGCGATCGCGGCTTCAATTGGTTCTGGATAAATTATTTGGTTAATCATGACGGTTGACGGTTGACGGTTGACTGTTGACTGTTGACTGTTGACTGTTGACTGTTGACTGTTGCCTTTTACACTGGAATCATTGCTGTCTGAACTGGTAAAAATGGGGAAATCCTGTGGCGCAATTCATCTATACCTTGGTTCAAAGCCGCAGACATGCAAACTACGGGAATTTCTAACTCCATCTCCAAGGAGTCTTGGCGTAAATCTAATCCCCAGCGATGGGCTTCATCCATCATATTCACAGCCAGGATTACAGGTAACCCAGCTTCGATGAGTTGAAAAGTTAGGGATAGCATTCTGCCTAAGTTCTTTGCATCTACCACATGAATCACAACTGATACAGGTTCACTTAACAATAAATCTCTAGCAACTTTTTCCTCTTCACTAATGGGTAAGAGTGAATACATCCCTGGTGTATCAATCACGGTGATAATTTGCTCTCCTATCTGCGCTAATCCCCGACTCACTTCTACAGTCGTACCAGGGTAATTAGAAACAGTGACATAGATACCAGTTAGAGCATTAAACAGTACACTCTTACCTACATTGGGCATTCCTACCAAAGCAATTGGTGGAATTGTGGAAGTCTCTGTGTCTAACAATGGCTGTTTTTTGCGAAAGAATGCTAGTCCTCGCGATTTCCCTCCACAAGATTTACCTTGTGATTTACATTGATGGCATTCCATAGGAATTTATTGCTGAGGTTTAATGCAACTTATTGTCAAATAAAATTGTGAGGATCTTGTGAAGAAGATATCTCTTTGGGGGGAGGTTAGCGATCGCAATATGAATCTGTCGAGGATATCCCAATTTTGATGCAATATCCTATGAATCAATTCAAAATTCAAAATTCAAAATAAAAAAATTTCTCTTGCTTACCCGACACACCGCCCGCAGGCTGGAAGCCTGGGGCTAAAACTACGAAGCCCACCTTTGTGGGCTTTGTAAGATTAGCCGCACACTTCTAGGGTGACGGCGGGATTTCGGGATCAGCGAGGGGTTTTACCATTGATTAGCCTTTAGGATGCTTCCTTTTCCCAATTAAGATTATTTATTATTTATCTAGTCTAAGCTAGAAGACTCCCGCTACACCGTTCGCGTAGCGTTCCGCAGGAAAGGTTAGCGGGAGATGAATAGCGGTCAAAAACGAAACACCCTTTTAGACGATATTTCGTGCAACGAAATTAGTCTAGGAGGGTAGTTGAGTTTTTGACAATCTTTTGGTATTATTTTTGATAGAAATTAAGTATAAACATGATAGTCTACGAAGCAAAAGCGGAAACAACAAAAGAGCAGTTGCTCAAGATAAATGAAGTCTTGAGAACTGCTCTTTTTGTGCGTAATTCTTGCTTGCGCTATTGGTTAGATAGTTATGCAAAAACCGGATTTGATTTAAACAAATACACGAAAGCTTTGTCAGACAATCCTGACTTCCCTTGGGTATCAAAACTGAACTCAACAGCAAGACAGGCAATGGCAGAACGAGCGTGGGCAGCAATTTCAAGATTTTTTGATAATTGCAAGAAAAAGATTCC
>NZ_CAWPNJ010000086.1:0-18384 GCF_963889195.1 Calothrix sp. FACHB-168 | reverse complement strand
GCTCCAGCAAAAAGTGGAATACCCGCACCCATCAAAAATGGGTTTACTTTAAGAATGAGTCGGTCAATTAACTGATTAGTAAACAGTGTTGTGGCTAAATTAGCACCACCACAGAGCCAAATACCTTTACCAGATTCACCTTTCAAACCCATAACTAACTCGATCGCATCTTCGGTAACAAGTTCGACATTGGGATCTGGACTTACTTTAATACTGCGGGAAAAAAGATACTGTTTCATGTGCGAATAGGGACTAGCGATACCATCTTTCAAACCAATCTCGTAAGTTTTTCGCCCCATCAAAACGACATCAAACCATTTATTTTCAGCGTGGATGCCCATTGCATCGCGGAGGTGAGATGGCACCGTTTCGGGAAAAGTGGCAAATAAATCGGCAAAATATTCACTATCTTGGGAAAATCCGGCGTGTGAGCCGTCTGTGTGCGCGATAAAGCCATCAATGCTACAAGCGACGTAGTAGGTTATTTCTCGCATATTATCTACTCCAGATCGAATGAGAACATTACATGATCGCTTGGTGCTTGAGGATTGCCCACACTCGCATATAAGCTCATTGCTGCGGTATTATCTCGTTCGGTTAATACCCATGCTACCTCACAGCCCAATTCCCGCCCCAACTCCAACACCCTATTCATCAACCGTTTGCCAATACCTTGCCGTTGATGAGTTGCAGCGACACCAATTTCGTTAATCCACAGTTCTGGGAGGGGTTTGTCAGGATGGACGTAATGAACGGCAGAGACAAACCCAATGACTAAGTTATTATCGATTGCGACTACTAAATGATGGCGGGGATCGGCGAGAAATTCGATAGCGCGTGGTAGATTGATCGCATCATCAAATACATCGGGATCGATATTTTTGAGGATATCTATATCATCTTGATTTGGGATTGCGATCGTAATTGTCATGGCGTGCGCTCCTCTTCCCCTACTTCAATTCTACTCGAACGAGTTTTATCTCCTTGTCGTTGTACGCATCAGATCGAGAATTCCCATAGCAATCAATACAATACCGACCTGTTTTAAAATAGCGCGATAATGGTGCATTTGCTATCAGGTTCAATTACGGCTTGAGGCTAATGGATGTAGTCTCAAGCAGACTACATAATAGACTTCTTGCATAAATATTTTGGCGTTGTTGATTAATCCTTTGAAAGGCTCACGCAAAGGCGCAAAGGCGCAAAGAAGAACGCGAAAATTAGGACTTTTGCAAGAGGTCTAATCACTCGATGGTAAATTAATTAGACCCTGGGATATTTGCTGGTTCGACACCTTGAGGTTGCATTTTTTTGAATTTTCCTGGTTTCGGCTGACATCTTTCGTGTGATTTAGTTTCTAAGCTAGATGGATCGATATTTTCTGGGCCGACAATCAGCGTTTGATAATTAGCAGCTTTATCGACCACGATTTCGCCACAGCTATTGACTGATTTATCTTGGCGCGATCCTAATTTCCCTTGAGCATTAATATATCTGATTTGGTATCGTTTGGTAGGAGTTAACCCTGTGATTACGACTTCACCTTTAGTGGTTTTGTAAGCTTCGGCGGCATTAGCGATCGCACTATGAGTTAGCACAAGTATGGCGGTGATGGACGCTGTAATAATTGAAAATTTAGTTGACATATGTATACTCTAGGTTTGAGATGATTTTTGTGTAAGTAGGTCGGCGCAATTAAACCTAACTGGCGGGGGCTGTCATTTGTCCTTTGTCATTGGTCATTGGTAAGGGTTTTAAGCCTGTTTACGTTTCGTAATATAACTTGGTTTTTTCCCGCCGACCTACTTAATCTGCTGAAATTATCTGGATAGCTCGAAGCAGAAAAATATCAGCAGATAGAATTGCAATTAGACTGTGAAAATCATTCTGGATTAGCCACAACTGCAAGAGTTGAGCTTAATTAGTTTTGATACCGCCCGGTTTTCCAGTCCCGCCGGAGCCACCGCCAGAAACAGTTGAGCATTCGACAATCTCGGTGGACGAAGCTTTATAGGCAGAATCCCAATTGACATTCACCGAACGTGGGCAATTTGTATAGCTTTCGTTGACTATATAGACGGGGCCACTAGGGCCCTGAGTCTGAATTTTGACAGATTTAATGCCTTTAGAACTGGAAATAGTACATTGAACATTATTAGGGATAGAACAGTTTATAGTGGGTGCTGCTATGGCTATTGAGCCAAGCGCCAAAGTGCCGAATAAAGTTGCACAGGAAATCAAACTAACAGATACTAATTTGGATGGTAGAACTGACATGATTTTTCTCCTACTTTAATTGAGGTGATGTTGTTCAGGGTGTTAAGCCTTACATCAGAGTTAATGGGATAGCTTTTTTTGATTTATGCACTTGTTCTCTTGGCACAGATGTTTTTCTAATGAAAAACTCCACCCACCCTTCGGCAAGCTCAGGGCATCGCAAGGGGATGGAGTTTTTGGGCATTGGGAACTGGGCATGGGGGAGGCAGTGCGTTGCGGAGGAGAGTTGCGTGGGCGGTGAGTGCAGCCACACGTGCGGCTATGCCGCCGAGTGGACTGCCGAATCCGAAGGGGTTTCCCGACTTGAGGAGGCACTGCGTTGCGGGGGTTCCCCCCGTTGTAGCAAGTGGCGTCATGGGAAAGAAGCCACCTATGCCCTATGCCCCAAGCGACGGGCGAAACAACCTCGTCCACCGACAAGGGGATGGAGTTTCCCGTCGCTTTCAATGAAATGCTTATACTGACAAGTTCACAAGTTTGTAATTAACCTAGCTCTCCTCAGCATGTATTTCAGCACTGTCTCTCGTCGAGAAATAATATCAGCTCTGCCTTCCATTCCCGGCTGAATAGTACACTGATGGTTGCTTCTACCTAAGGACAAGGTATCGGGCAATATTGTCACCTCGTAGAAAGAAGAATTGCTAACCTTGGGCAAAGCCTCAACCTTTTGGGATTTAAAGGTGTCTTCAGAGATGTGATTAACTACACCTTTAAGAGTCCCGTAATCAGGATAGGGACAGGCAGAAACCTGCATCTGCACCTGTTGCCCTTTTTCTAGCTGACTGACATCTTCAGGTGAAACGGCAGCTTTAATCACTAAAGGAGCATTGCTAGGGACAATTTGAGCAATTTCCTCGCCTATACGTACCGATTGGCCTGGGTTTCGCAAATTTAGCCCAGAGATGATTCCATCTTCGGTGACTGTAATCTTAGTTTGGTTAAGTTCGCTTTCCACTTGTTGCAGTTCTCTGGTGTCGCGTTGAAGCTGATTCTTAATTTGTATTCGCTGCTGAAACAGTGCTTCCCATTCGCGGTTGAGAGTGGCGAGAGTGGCTTCACCGCCTGCGCTGGCTTGGGCGATACTTTCTTGAGCGATCGCAATTTCTGCATTACTGGGGTTAAGAGTCGCTTGAACTCGTTGCAGTTTGGCTCGCACTGCGGCTACAGTTTGTTGTTGCTGGGCAATAATTTGCTGTTGCGCTTCAAAACTGGCTCGTCGCATCTCAACTGCTTGTTGTTGTTGAGCAACTTCTAACTGTACTTCTTCTAATTGATTGAGAGATAAAGCACCAGCTTGAACTACTTTTTGATAGCGATCGCGTTTTGTTTGGGCTGCTTTTAACGCTGCTGCTGTTGATTGTAAATTAGCACGAGATGAACGTAATTCTATTTGTGCTTGCTGCCATTCTTGTTGCGCTCTGTTTAAGTTCGCCTCGACTTCTGCAACTTCCGTTTTGACAGTAATTTGCTTTTCTTGATAATTGCGTTGCACACGATTAAGTTCCGCTTGAGCCGAAGTCACCGCCCGGTTTTTGCGCTCGGTTTCCGCTGTGATTTGGCGATTTAAAGCCTTAATTTGTGCGTCAATTTGTAGTAGTTGCAGTTGCGTTTGTTGAATATTGCTTTGCAGTTGACTTTTTTTCGTTTGCAGACGCGAGTCATCAATGGTGGCTAGTACATCTCCTTTTTTCACCGCCTGATTTTCTTTGACAAAAACGTTGGTAATTTGACCTTCAGTGGCTGCTTGTACAAGCCGTAATTCTCCAGCAGGGCGGATGCTGGCTTGACCTTTAACGGTGACTTTATATTCAATCACAGATGCAAGTGCGATCGCTCCCCCCACTCCACCGACGAGTACCAAACTACCTAGTCTCGCCCAATTACTAATCGGCGGGAGAAATTCATTGCTTTCAACTGGGGGTAGGGAATTGGGGTTTAAGTAGCTAACCATATTGTGGGGATTGGGGACAAGGGGGACAAGAGGGATAAGGGGGACAAGGGGGACAAGGGGGACAAATGCCCAATGCCCAATGCCCAAAGTCGGCGGGCGACAGTTCATCCCACCCCTTGAAGGAGTGAGCTTTTGCGCTGATTTTCGAGGAAATCTAAATGCTCGCCAGGTTGATCAGATAAAGTCTGTGGAGAACCTTGAATTTTTAATTTTCCTTGCTCCAACATCACAATCCAATCAGCTTGCTGAATGACTTTGGGGCGGTGACTAATTAAAATTGTGGTTTGGTGCTGGCGATGAGTTAGCAATTGGTTTAATACTTCGGCTTCACTCACTGGGTCAAGTGCCCCAGTAGATTCGTCTAAAATCAATATTGGGGGGTTATTGACAATGGCTCTGGCGATCGCTAATCTCTGTTTTTGACCACCTGAAAGATTAGCCCCAAATTCTCCTAATACTGTTTGATATTTATCGGGAAGTTTACTAATAAACTCGTCCGCCCCAGCAATTTGGCAAGCTTGGACAATTTGCTCTAAGGTAATGTCAGGGGAACCTAAACGAAAGTTTTCCATAATCGACCGACTCCAAAAGTGCGCCTCTTGGGGAACTAGTACCACTTGTTGACGCAAACTTTCTAAAGAAAGGTCTTCCAGGTTATAAATACCAAAGCGAATATTCCCAGACTGAAGCTGATATAAACCTGCAATCAATTTCGCCAAGGTACTTTTACCGCAGCCAGATTTGCCGATGAGGGCAATTACCTTACCACCAGGAATAGTTAGGGAGAAATCTTCTAGCAAATCAACTCTACCAGGATGATGGAAATTAAGGTTAGTACAGGTAATATCTGCGTAGCTCTGAATTTTTACCCAAGGCTTTTGACTGTTATCTAAAGTTTCTGGGGTAGCATCAATGACTTCTGTGAGGCGTTGGGTGGCAGTTTTCCCACGGGTAAATTCATCAATAAATTGGATAGTAGTTTCAATAAAAGCGGTAAAGTTAGCATTCATGCTGTTAAATGCCAGTAGCATCCCAATAGTTAGTTCCTGATGAATTACTAGAGTACTGCCGAACCACAGCAAGGCGATGCTGCCAATACTAGCAACTAAATTTGAGAAGATACCGTTGATAATACTAATTTGAATAGTCCGGAAAGTAAGGTTAGCCAAGCGACTAAATCGACTTTGAAATTCTTCCCAGAATTGTGGTGCTGCGGCTGTAGTTTTGAGGGTAATTGCACCTTTGAAAGTTTCCACCAAAACCCCTTGATTTTCGGCTGATAAGACCACAACACTGCGAATTTTTTGCTGGAGGGTGGGCAAGAAAGCTACTGTAGAGAGAGTCATGAAAAGCGCGATCGCCCCAGCCAAAACTGTCAATTTTATACTATAGAATAGCATCAGGCTTAGAGAAATTAAGGCGATAAAAAGCTGGCTGGGCAGACTCACAACAGCTTGAGCAATTAACTGGTTAATTTGTTGAATATCTTCTAGGCGACTGACAATTTCGCCACTGCGACGGGATTCATAGTAACTTAAAGGTAAACGGAGAATTTGCCGTCCAAATTCCAAAATTAAGCCTAGTTGCAGGCGTTGAGCAAAGTGTGCAACCAGATTTGATTGTGCTAACCGCAGACTACTGCTAACTAGGTGCATGGCGATCGCCGCAATCGCAACGCTAGTCAGAAGTTGAGTATCTCCCCGAACTAGCACGTCATCGGTGAGAATTTGCAAAAGGAAAGGGGACGCAAGGGAAAGTAGACCTAAAACCGAGTTGAGTAACAAAGTTTGGGCAATAATGGCACGATAAGGCCAAACACGCCGCAGGAAGCCCCCAAAACCCCCAATTTTTTCTTGCTCATCTTCTTGAGTAAAAAAGCGCACTGGGTCTGGTTCGAGCAGGAGCATTACCCCGTTTGTCCATCCTTCTAGAAGCAACTTTTTTTCGAGATAGCGGATACCGACACCAGGGTCAGCCACTACGTATTTATTACCTCGCTTACCGTATAAAACTACCCAATGATAACCTTTCCAGTGGATGATAGCTGGTAGGGGGATAATTTTTTCGTTGAAGTTTTCTAGAGGTACTTTCACGGCTCGTGCATTGAAACCAAGGCTCGCTGCACCTTGTTTTAAGCCTAAGAGAGTGCTTCCTTGCTGTCCTGTACCTACTGCTTCCCGACAGCAACTAATACTAAAGGTTTTGCCATAATGTTGAGCTATCGAAGCTAGGCTAGCAGCACCACAGTCTTCTTCACTATGCTGTTGAATCAGGTGGAATTTCATTGTCTTGTACAAATATTATTTTCCTGTTCCCTGTCCCCTCTCATATCAAATCCGGTAGCATCTGAATGATTAAAAACCGCAGAGGCGCTGAGGGCGCTGAGTGAGAAATAGGAATAATTCCAATAGAAACGAATTTGATATCATTTGGTAGCGATGGCGAAACGCCCGCCAAAGGCGATCGCATATTCTTCATTTGTCTGCACTGGGCTGTTAAGCTGAGGAGGCTCCAGCAATAACACTGAGGGAACAAGCTCTGGTTTAGCTAGTCGCAGCAATCCATAACCAATACCTGCTAGTCCTGTCATCAGTCCTGGTGTCTCTACTCCCAAGGGCACACCACAGAGCCATCCGTGTTGGTTTATACTTGCAAGAGTCATGGAAGCAAAGCGATCAACTTGAGTTTGCCATTGCGGATCGTTAAGGGTGAGACTGGCTTGCAATAGTAATTCTAGATTGCCCAAATCTCCGTGACAGAGGGAGTGATTGCTGCCAAAGCCATGAGCTATTGTGGTGTTCAGGGCTGTGTTAATTTCGGAATGAATTTGGCGATCGCTCAGGTGTGGAAGACAGCGCAAGCGAGCCAGCCCAATTCCTGGCGCACCGTGACACCATGCTGTCATACAGGTATGTTTGCTGTCATTTTTTTGTATGACTTGAGCCGTAAAATTGCGTAAGTCTAACCAGTTGCTAACTTCTGGCACAAACAAGCTACGCTCATACTCAATCGCAGCCAGCGCAGTTGTGTGAAATCGCTGCTCACCTGTTAAAGATGCCAACTCTAACAGCGCCCAAGCTATCCCTGCTACACCATGCGAAAACCCTGCTAACGGTGCTGTATCTGATATCTTCGTACTCCAAGCAATACCATGCTGCATCGGTTGTGCGCAGGCTATGAGACGATCGCCACATTGGATGGCTGTAGCCAGGGTACGATCGCTTGGCAGACAATGATACAGGGCAATTAACCCACCAATGCACCCAGCTGCACCGCTAATAATATCCAGTTGTTCGTCTTTGGCAATTAAATCTGGTAGAAGTTCAACAATCTTTTCTGCTTCTGTGAGCAGTTTCGGTTGATTCCACAATTTACTTAAATGGGAAAGGGTATAAATGATTCCTCCCCAACCCTCAAACATCCCAATGGATTTGATATCAGATTGCCTAGCTTCTACTTGGCGGAGAATTGTATTTAATGCAGATTTGGCTAAATTGCTATAGCGTTCTTCATCAGTGATAGCACCCAGATAACCTAAAAATAATGCTACTCCCGATAATCCATTATACAGATCCATATTTAGTGGGGTGAGCAACCATGTTTCTTGGGGAGTTAGCTGTAAGCCAATCCAATTAGCATCCTGTTCGCTAGATAATGCTAACGTCTCTAAGCGATCGCCAATTGCCTGTGCTGCTATCAGTAATTGTTCACTACTAGCTTGATGTTCTACTGGAATTACAGAGTAATTGGTTTGCTGTCTTTGCTCCCCTACCCTTACCAATGTAGTCAGAGAAGCCCGAATAAACCACAGTTGTTGTGTCAAATCAGCTTCATCAAGTTGCTGAAAACGACGCTTAACTGAAGCCATACTTGATTCGGCAAAAAAATCAGTAATTCGCTCTCCAGAACTAGTCCACAAATCCCGCGAATTAGGGCGAGTTGTGAATAGGGGAACATCACCTTCCCACAAATCCTGACGTTCAGCAGCCATGACTTTAGTTAAATGAGGTTCTTGGGCAACTCCTAGCCATAATCTGTCAAACAAGCGATCGCGATCTAAAGCATTACGCAAAACATCGGGATGAAACCCTTCAGTTAATAGTAAGCTATAGATATAAGTAGAACGAATAATCGCCCGCACATAATCCTCATTAAAACGAGTTAAAATGCCATTTTCTGCCAATAAATCGTCTTGATGATTTAAAAGTAATCGATATATATTAGTAAATCCTGTAATTAGAGAATCTGTATAATCCAATACATTAATTTCTTCACCATTGCAAGTCGGTCGATTTTGGTTTTCTGGCATTTCTACCCGCTTGCGTTTCAGAGACATTTCATCAGTTCCCTGTCCTGCCAAATATAGAGCGCGATAGGGTGTGAGTTGACCTTGTGCAGATCCCAAACCACTTAAATCAACGCCTTCATATTCAGCATTACCATAAACTCGTTGTGGTAATAATCCAATGCTCAACACAGAGAAAGCTATTTTTTTGTAAGCCAGTAAGTCTGATTTGACAAGTTCCACTCGCTCAAAGTGAGGATGAAACAAAGCTTCTAAGTCAATTAAAATAGGATGCTCACCTGCGGCGATTAAGTTCTCACTGTGAAAATCAGTTGCTTGCAAGGCGTAGAGTAAAGCTAAGTAGCCCCCCTGACGTTCATAAAAACGCTCAATTTCGGCTTTTGTGTTGCATCCAGCCGCACTAACGAATTCTACCCAACCATAATCATCACGTTGTAGAATCTTGAGAGTTTGAAATGGTGGATGAGTACCGCGATCGTTGAGCCAGCTGAGTAATTCCTGGAAATGCACATCAACAGCTAGTGTTCTCGGTTTATAAACAATCTGCAATCCAGAGCTAAATTTAGCAATCAAAACGGAACGGCCACCTCGATGACTATCCCCAGCACCACCTTGCAACTCTACCAATAGTCCTGGCTGATTTTCGTGACTAAACAGCTTGCAGATATCACTCCAATCAGCGCAAAGATGGCGCAGAAACTCTAAACTGAACTGCACCCAATGATTAATGCAAATCTTGATTTGGCGAGCGAGAACTGGATATTCTTGCAACAAAGCCAATGTTTGAGAAGGCTGTCTTAAATTGGCAATGAAGTTTTGAAATCTTTCTTCTGGCGTATCCCCATTTAATAATCCTTGCAGTCGCGCCACATTGATTTCTAAAACCATTGTTCTGTGTAACATCTGCAACAATTTTTCAGTTAAATTTGCTAGTAATATCTTGATTACAGTATCAGCATCAAAAGGTAACTCAGATTGGCACTGAATTAGTTGCTGCAATTCTTGATTTAGTTGCTCAAAGCCTTGTTGTATAAGTGGCTCAACGGCATACAAAAAACCAGTTGTGCTTTCTTTGAGAATTTCTGGAGGCAGAAATATATGAGAATTAGAGTTAGCAAATTTAGTAAATGCTTGTTCGATTTGTGACACCCATACTGGAGGAGAAAAGCGATCGCCTATAGCCTCCATTGGCGTACCCAAAATGTTGAGAAATTCTTTCTCAGTGATACCATTCAATTTTAGACGCTCCGCCCAATCAGCATCACTCATAAATGAATTTTGTTCCCGCCAGCGTTGCATTCTTTGTTGTGCTGTTTTGGGATTGATTTGATTTTGGGATGCTTGAGAATTAAATATATTTAGTAAGGCAATACGTTCAGCTAATGTCAAAGCTTGAAACCATTGTTTGTTCATTTTATTTATGGGATTATCTTTTTACTTTTTACTTCTTCAACGGGTTTCTAGGTTTGGATATGTTTGATAATTTTGGTGAATTAGTATGAGGCTATAGGTTTTTAAGGGTGAACTAAAAAAGCTCACCCATCTTGATTAGAGGTGTGTTATTACACTAGGAAAATTGTGTTAACACTTTTTGTGATATCACTGTAGTCTTATTTTTTCGACAAGATATCGCAAACAATTCCGCAAGTAAAATTAGTCATGTGGCCTTTACAGCGAATACCTTGAGTTAATGCACCCCCAGCAAGTGTTTCTGTGACTTCACTTGGCAATTCAATCATTCCGGCTGGATTTTCAGGTAATTGAGAACGTTGTTCGTCACTCAAACTATTGCGATAGTCTTCATCTTTCCACGCACGAATAATGTCATTATTTGACATGTCTTTACTCCTTTGATGTTGGCAATGATTTGCAGAAATAGACTTAAGCTTTCAGGAATTTATCTGGGCTTTAGTCGAGTTAATAAAAATCTTAGAAAGGGTGAACTAAAAAGGCTCACCCATCTTATGCAGTACCGTGCTAATACAATAGAGAAATTGTGCTAAGACGAATGGTACTATTAGAGGTTGTTTGAAAAGTTTTTGGCTGTGATTTTAGACACTTATTGATCCCCCCTACCCCCCTTAAAAAAAGGGGGAAACTTCTCAAAGTCCCCCTTTTTAAGGGGAGCCACTGCGTTGCGGGGGTTCCCCCCGTTGTAGCAAGTGGCGTGGATTTAGGGGGATCTAAAACTTTTGCTACTAACAATAGGACTTTTAAAACATCCTCTTACAGTGGTAGTCTCTTGACAATGATGTCGCAAATAATTCCTCTACTAAATCCAGGAGTGCCTTTACAGCCAACACCTTCAGTATTCCCACCTCCTGCAAGTGTTTGTGTGATTTCATTTGGCAATTCAATCATTCCGGCTGGATTTTCGGGTAATTGAGAACGTTGTTCGTCACTCAAGCTATTGCGATAGTCTTCATCTTTCCATGCACGAATAATGTCAAAGTTAGACATGATTTTTCTCCTTAATTTAAATGATGTAAGTTTTCTGAAAGAAAGTCTTTTTCCCAGAGAGAAGTAAGCAAATAAACAGTAATTAACCGCTGCTTTAACAATGTAATGAACAACATTGAATTGAGCTTGCTGGCTTTACCTCGTTGGGTTTGAACCCTTTCACTCAAGTTAATGGGATAGGCTTTTTTGATTTATGCACTTGTCCCGATGTAATAGCTGTTTTTCTATCGGATAAAATGGCTGAAAATCTTGCTCTGACTAGGTTACAATTATTTTATTTTTGGGAAATGTCTCAAGAACAAAGCGATCGCTCCCATTTCTGTGCATAAATAATGAAATGCCATCCCAATAACCAGATGAAAGGGTTTTAACTCTAATTTTTGATCTAGAATGGGCAATTTATGGTAAAAAAGCAGGGGAGCAAGGGGAGTCTTCGGGGAGTGTGACATGAGCGAACAGTTCTGGACTTTATATAACTTTACAGAAACTAGCGGTTATCCTCCCTTTAAACGACTCATCCAAAATCGTTTGCGGGAACGCATGGCAAAGCTAGTGCAGTTGCATCCCCAATGGGATGAGAGCGACTACGCGAATTATTTTGTCAACATTCTCAATGATGATTCCCAACCGGAAACCGAAAAAAAGCTAGCTCACTGGCACTTATTAGCTTACTTCGATCGCGATCGCTGTTATCTCATTTGGCGCAGTTGGTGTCGTCTCCCGTTTTACGCTGCTTATGCGGAAAATTTATATGCTCTGACTAACGAACACCTGTGTAACCGAGAGAAGTTGCGGCAATATCTCAATAAGTATCAAACTAGTGGCTATAGTGGAGCAAATCTGAAAACTTATATGGTAGGGGTGCTACGAAATGTCACCCGCGACCATGTAAATTGGGAATCGAGATGGCATCTGTTGTGTGATGTAGACATCAATAGTCACAGAAAATTGCAAAAGGCGGAAGAACGACTCAGATCCGCACTCAATAACGCGGGTACAAGAGAACCGGAAATTTCTCAGTATCTTTTTGCTTGGCGATATTTTATTCCGATTTACAAAAACAACCGCGTCTACAATCCCCAAAGAAGAGAAGGGGGAAAATGGCCAGAGCCGGATTTTGCTGATTTTGTCGCCACAGCGAAGGATTACAACTCGCAAAGATTCCAGCCAGGCGCACCTCTGCAAGTAGCTGTGGGTGCAGATGTTGCACCTGCAATGATACAAAAATGGATGAATTTATGTATTGATGCTTTACAGCAATCCGATCAAATCATTGAAGTACCTTACGATATTCATAGTAACGAACCGGCTGATTCTGGGGAAGCAATAGAACAGGATGAAGAACAGAGCTTATCTTTACCAGCAGTAGATTTGGCTTTAACAAGCGAACTGGAAATTATTGAGCAAAACCTCGATAAAACTCGCAGCCAAATTCCTAAATCTTACCGCCAAGCTGTCATGGCTTTGTGCTATCCCCATCGTTTGGCGCTGTTAACTCAAGAACAGTTTGCTAGTAAGATGAGCGTGCATCAGGGAACGGTTTCCCGCTACATCTCCAAAAATGTGGAAGCGCCATTAATCGAAAAGTTCGAGCAGTTAACAAGTGAGCAATTTAATCCTACAGTTTATATCAAAACATTTTTAACTGAAAAATTTACTCGTCTTTACCGAGTTAATCCGATTGAAGCGCAATTAATGGCAGCAATTGCCGATTTAGATGCAGAATTACAACATATTCTAAAACTTAGTTACGGTCAAAAACTGAATATTAACGAGTTAACTCAAACTCTTAGCCAGAATCAACCCTTGAGCCAAGCAGAAGTACAAGCAAAGTTTAGTTTAGCTCACGAGCAATTAGAAAAGAGTTTTTTAAACTTACTCAAGCAATGGCAAAGTAACTATATCAAATCTTGGTTAAAAAACTATTACCAAAATCTTATTCAATCAGGATTATTACAGTCTTGTGAGCAATTAGCATCGCCGCACCCAGAAATTTTATGGCAGCGATATGCTCAAAAAAAGGATGTAAACAATATTGAAAATCTCACATCTAAATCTCATGCCGATCAAATGCTCACCGCAGCCAAGCAGGAATTACAGCGTTTATTTCTCCAGTGGATTGATACCCGCTTTGGTATTTCCCTAGAGACAGAAACTCAACAAATCGGGGTAATTATTGAGGATTGGCTGTCAACAAACTTGCTCTACCAAGAAATCCAGAGGAATTAAGGAGAGAATATGCTAAATTTGCGAAAACTTGCCACTACATATCCTAACCATCTCTGGTTAAAGTTATCACAAGAGCTGCAAGCAGAAGCTTGGCAGCAATCCCAACCTCACGCTAATGCCGCCGCTTGCTGTCAAGCATATCTTAATTATTTGTGTTTAAAAACTTTTATTCCCTGGCTTGAGGCTTGGTTAGCAGAAGACAATTCTCAACATCAGAAAAACAGCATTTTTTCTGCCACTAATTGGGATTCTCTCTGGGAATTTGTTAATGGTACTCCTATCGATTTAGGAGAAATTCGCTTAGTTTTAATTCCTAGCGAAACCAGCGATTTAGAGGAATTTGCTGTTCCTTGCGAGTGGGTTGATATTCCTAGTTGGAGAAAAGATTATTACCTCGCCGTGCAAATTAATTTAGGTGCGCCAGAACAATCTTGGCTGCGCTTATGGGGATATGTAAGCTATCAAAAACTCAAGAATCAGGGGATATATGATGAGAGCGATCGCACTTACTATATTAGTCAGGAAGCTTTGGCGGAAGATATCAGCCAAATGCTACTCCTTCCCCAACCAAATGCTATCCCCCAAGCCGCACCGTCGCAGTTATCAACACAAGTAGCTGAGGAGTTATTCACCCAGTTAAGTAATCTTTCCGTATATTCCCCCAGATTGACAGTGCCTGTTGAACAGTGGGCAGGGTTAATTGTAGACGAGCAGTGGCGGCAAAAACTATACCAGCAACGCTTACAGTTAGCTACAACCCCAACAGCAAATGTAGCAACAGTTAACTTGCGGCATTGGTTACAGCAAGCAGACAGCATAATTACGGAAATCTGGCAAGCTGTTGACGCGCTTTTAACACCACCAGAATTAGGTGCAGTGCGGAGTGCAGAAATGAGCGTTTCTGCGGAAGCGATCGCACCTGTAATTCGCCTGATTAAATCAAATCGCCCAGAGAAAGAACGCTGTCAAGCCGCCGGGGTGTTAGGACAAATCGGCATTGGTCATCCGGAAGCGATCGCAGCATTGATAGAATTATTACACACTGCCAATGATGAGGAAACCCGTTGGGAAGCCGCTTTAAGTTTAGGTAAAATCGCTCCCCATCATCCCCAAGCTGGTATTAGTAGAGCCAGACTAATTGATTTGGGAATGCAGCTAGGAGATTGCAAAGTCGCGCTAATTGTCACCATCCGACCGAAAACTGAGGAGAAAATCGGCGTGCGGCTACAAGTGCAACCGATTAGCCAGCAACACAAGCTACCACCAAATCTCATTTTAAGTGTGATTTCCGGTGGGGAGACTCGCTTGCAAGCCGAAACAAGAAGCGATGAGCAAGGTGAAGGTAAAGATAAAATTCTCCAATTAGGCTTTAGTCCACCACCGGGAACGCAATTTCAGGTGCAAGTAGCGTTGAATGAAGCTAGGGTGAGTGAGGAGTTTGTGGCTTAACGAACCGCAAAGACGCGAAGTACGCGAAGGAAGAAGTCGTTCCCGAAGGGTAGGAAGGAGGAAAAGAAGAGAGAATTTATCATATTCTTCTTTGCGCCTCTGCGTCTCTACGTGAGAAAAATTAACCAATCATTCCCAATCCAAAATCCAAAATCTAAAATCTAAAATTGCACAACGATGTCCAGGGTAGCAGTTCTAAAAATTGGCAGGGGAAACTTTCACCAAGGGTTTGAAGTATCCCTAGAACTGAGAGAAGATGGCGGTTCGCCTGTAGGGGAAATTGAAGGAAGACTTGGCGCGAATACAGATATTGAAGGCTTGTATTTTTTATGGCAACAGTCCTTTCGTAATCTCAGCGCCATCGCTCGCAATGATGGGTGGGAAATAGAGTCAAGTTTACCAACAAATCGCGCTACTAGGGAGATTACAGACGACTGCTGGCAAAGAATGCGACAGGTGGAAGCTAACCTTAACGAATGGCTGCAACCTTCCGGGGAACTGGGATGGCAAAAAATCCGCGAAAGGTTAAGCAAAGAACTCGCTACTCAGGCTGATACGCTGCGGTTAGCCATCAAAGCCAGAGATCCCATCCTCTGGAAACTACCTTGGCATAGCTGGGATTTGCTATCGAGTTATCCCAATGTGGGCGTGAGCTACAGTCCAGTAGAATATGAATCTTGGGAAATTGCCAAACATCAAACTCAAAGCGATCGCGTGCGGTTGTTGGCGATTTTTGGGGATAGTCAAAACCTAGATTTAGCGGCGGATCGTCAAGCAATTGAGAATTTACAGAAAACAGAATCAGTTTTCTACCATCAACCCCAAGCGCGAGATTTAATCGCCCAGTTACGAGATACTCAAGGCTGGGATATCTTCTTTTTTGCTGGGCATAGTCAAACGATAGAACAAAGGGGGCGAATTAGTCTCAGCGCTAGGGAAAGTATTGAAACTGACCAATTTAAACACGCTTTACGAGAAGCAGTGCAAAAAGGCTTAAAAATCGCCATTTTTAATTCTTGTGAAGGATTGGGATTAGCCCAGCAGTTAGCTGATTTACACGTGCCAATTATTATTGTCATGCAGGAGATAGTCCCCGATGTCGTTGCTCAATCGTTTCTCAAGGAATTTCTGCGAGAATATGCTGGCGGACAACCTTTATATACTGCTGTACGCCATGCCCAGGAACGACTCGAGGAATTTACGGATTTACCTGGGGCTACTTGGTTGCCAATGATATATCAAAATCCGGCTGAAGTTCCACCGACTTGGCAGGATTTGCGCCCGAAAAAGCGGCAGCATCGCTTTGGGCTGGAGTGGCAGCATTTACCAAATATTTTGGTGAAAAGCTTGATAATGACTGGCTTAGTCATGGCAGTGCGTTTTTTAGATGGACTTCAGCCTGTGGAATTGTGGGCTTTTGACCAGATGACACGCCTGCAAAGCGATCGCGGCATCGATGAGCGTCTACTGATTGTAAAAGTTACAGAACAAGATATTCAACAGCAGCGTCAATATCCCCTAAGCGATCACGTCATTTTGCAAACTCTAGAAAAACTTCAGGCGCATCAACCTAGAGCCATTGGCTTGGATATCTACCGCGATTTTCCTGTAGAACCAGGATATCGTGAGCTAGCTGCACATATCAAAAAAAACCCAAACTTGGTAACAATCTGCGAAGTCAGCCAAGCAGAAGCCAAAGCCAACAAATTTGGAGTTGCTTCACCCCCAGCTAGTCCCCCTGAGAATGTCGGCTTTAGCGATATCGCCGTAGAACCAGATGGGACAGTCCGTCGTTATTTGTTTCATTTAAATCCAGGCGATTCCCTTTGCCAAGCACCTTATGCCTTCAGTGCAGAATTAGCCTTGCGTTACCTGGATGCTGAAGGTATTCAACCAGAAGCCACATCCCAAGGGAATTTAAAGCTTGGCTCTACCGTTTTTCAACCTTTAGAAAAGCATACAGGCTTTTATCACAACATCGACCCTCGCGGTCATCAAGTCTTGCTCAGTTACCGTTCTTTCTCAAAAGTCGCCAGAGAAGTCACGCTCACAGAAATTCTCAATAATGATTTTAAACCCCAGTGGGTGAAAAACCGGATTGTGTTGATTGGCGTTGTCGCCCCATCAGTAGGCGATCGCTTTGCTACTCCCTTTAGTAACGAAATTGACAAGAAAATGCCCGGTGTAATGATTCACGCCCAAATGGTGAGCCAAATGCTGAGTCTAGCCAAACAAGAACGCCCCTTACTGCGGTTTTGGCCCCAAACCTTAGATGCAGTTTGGATTGGGATTTGGGCACTTACGGGGGGTTTATGCGTCTGGGTATTTCATGGGCTGGTTTATCGGCGAATTGCGATCGCCTCAGTCATCATTATTCTTAATAGCCTGTGCTTGTCTTTGTTCAGTATCGGCGTTTGTGTGCCCTTGGTTCCTTCAGTAATTGCTGTTGCGATCACTTACATCATCACAAGCAACACGGTACGGTTAAGGCCAAAAGGTTAAATTCTTCACCCTTTACCCATTTACCTTTACCCTTTACCCCAACAACATGGATGATTAACAACACTGAACATAAATAAAGTTGAGGAGGGAAATTGTGGCTGGGATTAAGTTTTATCGCTGGAAACTGGGACTTGCTTTGGCATTAGCTTTAGCGCTGATTAGTTCTGCTGCAAGCAAAGGAAAAGCCCAACCTTTCCAAAATCGCCAACAAATCCTTCCCCCCACTGCATCACCTGTTCAGCAAAATTCCTCACAGCAGCCCCAACCCAAACCCACAACTGCTTCCCCAATACAGTTTAAGCGCCCGCCACTGTCACCACGAGGCGCACCAGGTAACCGCAAAGGCGGCGGAACTCGTGACGGATATAGTTGTGCAGCGCTGGAAATTAAAGAACGCCTCATGGCTTTAGTTCCATCTGTAGAATCAGAGTCAGGAATCAGCCATGTTTGGGGATTAACTTTGGAAGCTTCTCCCACTCTTTGGTTTTATGTTCCTTATCAGCCAAAAGATATCAAGGTAGGCGAATTGGAAATCTGGGACGAAACCGATCCAGATCCAAGAAATTATCAGCAAACTTATCAAGGAACTTTCACATTTACCGACACACCAGGAGCGATCGCTCTCACTCTCCCATCAACAGTAAAATTAGAGCCAGGGAAAAACTACCATTGGTATTTAACTCTGAATATGAATTGCGATCGCGAAGCGCAAGCAGTCAATGTCAACGGCTGGATTCAACGAGTTAAATTGAACAATAATCTTCCCTTACAGCAATCAGGCGATCTCAACCGAGTGATTATGTATGCTGAAAATGGCATCTGGTACGATGCTATAACTCTATTAGCCCAAATGCGCCGTCGCCATCCAGAAACACAAATCTTGCTCACACATTGGCAAACATTGCTAGGAGATGTTGGCTTACAAGAGTTTGCTCAAAAGCCTATTGTTCCTTGCTGTGAGTTGGGGACTGGAGATTAGGGTTTGAAAACAAACCTCAAAAGCCGAATGGCACGCTTGAAAAGCTATAAGCTATACAGAATAAGCACCACAGCTTTTAACGCGCTTTGAAGAATGGCTCGTGACTTCATTTTGGAACACTTGCAAAGACCTGGAGTTTAGACTAAACACATGACAAAGTAACTCAGGATAACTGAGTGACAAGCTTTACACCCAAAAATGGAAAAATCAACGAATTAAGTAGATTGTGGT